>NZ_LMNJ01000051.1:0-272795 GCF_001423325.1 Methylobacterium sp. Leaf113 | reverse complement strand
TGAAAGACCTCCGTCGCATCGCCACCCGCTACGACAAGCTGGCCCGAAACTACGCCTCGGCCGTCGCACTCGCTGCCGTCATCGCCTTCTGGTGCTGATCGAGTTCAGACCCTAGACCACGACTGACATGGCGCGAGGGTAGACACGCAGCGACGGCAATCAGAAATCTTGTCGATCATTTCAGCGCTGATGCCTCGCAGCACTCTTTTCGATCAATGCCATCAAGGTCGCTGATTTTATCGAACAATTTTTCCTCAAATGACGGGGTGCGTTTGCTTGGTTGACGGCGCTATCTGCATGAGTCCGACGGAATGACATGTTCAAAATTCGACGCTCTTGCCTGGAGCTGGAAGGGTATCTCTAGCCGAGAAGCCGCTGAATTCATGAGCTGAGTGCCTATGATGAATGTCGCAAGCTGTTCCGGATCACGACAGCTTTCGCGACCGCAATTCTTGCAGTCGCCGCGGATTGATCGGTCTGGGTCTTATGACGAGGTGGGACGGCTCCGATGGATTCTGCTTCGGGCTGACCCCGACGCATAAGCGCCGTAGCCCCATTTGCGGCCTCTCTGATTTTGGTTCATTGAGGCGCACGAACGAGCCTTCGCGGCTCGGCCCCCAATTTCCCCTAGTTCGCGTCGGGATAGTCCAGCATGGCAGCCATTCCAGAATTCGACCTGAATGACATCAAGCGCCGTATGCAGGGTGCCGTAGCCTCGCTGAAGGGCGATCTCGGGTCGCTCCGTACCGGCCGCGCCACGCCGAGCATCCTCGATCCGATCCAGGTCGATGCCTACGGTGCCATGATGCCGATGGCCCAGGTCGCAACCGTGAGCGTTCCCGAGCCCCGCCTTCTCAGCATCTCGGTCTGGGATCGCGGCATGATCGGTGCTGTCGAGAAGGCCATACGGGAATCTGACTTGGGCATGAATCCGCAAACCGAAGGTCAGACCATCCGCCTGCGTGTTCCTGAGATGAACGAGCAGCGCCGCAAGGAAATGGTCAAGGTCGCGCACAAGTACACGGAGGAGGCTCGCGTTGCGGTCCGCCATGTCCGGCGTGATGGGCTCGACCATCTGAAGAAGCTGGAGAAGGACGGCGCCATCAGCGAGGATGATGAGAAGCGTCAGGCCGGCGAAGTCCAGAAGGCCACCGATCAGTTCATTGCTGAGATCGACGGTGTGCTCGCCGCCAAGGAGAAGGAGATCATGCAGGTCTAGGATTCGCTGGGCCGGGTTCGAGATCACGTGTGATCGACACGAAAGACGGTTGGGGGAGAAGCGCGTTGGGTCGCTCAGAAGGCGCGCGTCAGATCGAGGCGGCAAGGGTGCACGGCGTTGAATCGTCTAGTCGTGATCCCGCGGATGGTGCCGCGACGGTCTATGCAGGCTCTCATCAATCCAAGACGGGTCTGCAAACCGCGCCGGCTCATGTCGCCATCATCATGGACGGGAATGGTCGCTGGGCGGCAAGTCGTGGCCTACCGCGCGTCGAAGGTCATCGCCGTGGTGTCGACGCGGTCCGGCGCGCGGTGCGTTCGGCCATCGAACTCGGCGTGCACTACCTGACCATCTACAGCTTCTCATCCGAGAACTGGCGCCGGCCGCCGGCCGAGGTCGCCGACCTCATGGGCTTACTGAAGCTTTTCGTCCGCCGCGATCTCGCCGACCTGCACGGGAACAACGTTCGGGTCCGCATCATCGGCGAGCGTGAGGGACTCAGTTCCGACATTGCTGGGCTCCTGGACGAAGCGGAGTGCCGCACGCAGGCTAATACCGGGCTCACGTTGATCGTGGCCTTCAACTATGGCGGTCGTCAGGAAATCCTTCGGGCGGTTCGAAATCTTGCACGGTCCGTGGCCGAAGGCGCCCTTGCGCCGGACGCCATCGATCTGGATGTCCTGACCGGCGCCCTCGACACCACCGGGATACCGGATCCGGATCTCGTCATCCGCACCTCGGGGGAGCAGCGGTTGTCGAATTTCTTGACCTGGCAGACAGCTTATGCGGAATACGTGATCGTCCCTGAATTCTGGCCAGACTTCGATCATGCGGCGTTCCAAGCTGCAATCGAGGAATATCATCGCCGTGACCGCCGCTTCGGCGGCCTGAGCGGCAAGGTCGGGTAATCGTGGTGCCTGAAGAGGCGGCTCCCGCCTCCCGGCGTGGACTTTTTGCCAGCCGAGAGTTCCGCGCTCGTCTCGTCTCGGCAATTCTGCTCGGCGCTATCGTCGTATCGGCGCTGATCCTTGGCGGCTGGCCCTTCGCAATGATCTGGCTCGCCGCAGGCATCGTGTTTGCCGCCGAGTGGATCGGCATGAGCGCGATCGCGCCGCGGCGCTTCGTTCTCTCGGTGACGGCCGCAACCCTATTCGGCCTCGTTCTCTGTCTTCACGGCGACGTTGCTCCGCTGCCAATGACCTTGGTGGGACTCGTTGGGGCCAGTCTCCTGACGGCCATCGCGAAGGAACCTGCCGGACGCCTTCGTGCCTTGGGCGGTCTCGCCAGCGCCGCTGTGATCGCTCTGGTGCCGACAGCTCTGCGCGATGATCCCGGGATCGGGATTCTGGGTCCCGCCTGGATGTTCGCCGTGGTCTGGTCCACCGATATCATCGCCTACTTCACGGGGCGGACATTCGGCGGCCCGAAGCTGATGCCGCGGGTCAGCCCGAAGAAGACGTGGTCCGGTGCCATCGGTGGGCTGGCCGCAGGAACGCTCGCTGGAGTAGCGCTCGTGCTGATCGCCCGAGACCATGGCTGGAGCAGTCTTTCGACGACATCGCTTGCCGTCGTCGCCCTCCTAAGCGCCACAGCCTCGGTTCTCAGCCAAGGCGGTGACCTCGTTGAGTCCGCCCTCAAACGCCGGTACGGCGTGAAGGATTCGGGCCGTGCGATTCCCGGACACGGTGGTGTCATGGACCGTCTCGACGGGTTCTTCGCCGTCGCCATCCTCGCTGGTTTCTATCTTATCGTACGCCGCTTTGTCGCGCCCTGAAGGACCCTCCCGTTGCTGACCGTCACCATTCTCGGCGCCACAGGCTCCATCGGCCAATCGACCATCGACTTGTTGCTTCAGCATCCGGACCGCTTTCGCATCGGCAGCCTTGTAGCCGGGCGCGATATCGACGCCATTGTTCGGCTCGCAGGTAACCTGCAGCCGGATTTTGTGGCACTCGCCGATGAAGCCGCCGGTCCGGCCCTACGCGACGCGCTCGGTCACACTGGGATCCGCAACGGAGCCGGGGAGGGTGCCGTGCTAGAGGCGGTGGCACGGGATGCCGATATCGTCGTGGCAGCGGTAAGCGGAGCTGCGGGCCTGCGGCCCACGCATGAGGCGCTGAAGCTCGGCCGTACGGTGGCACTTGCCAACAAGGAAAGCCTCGTCTGCGCCGGCGACGCCTTCATGCGGGACGCCAAGCGCTACGGAGCTACTCTGCTGCCAGTGGATTCCGAGCACAACGCTTTGGCTCAAGCTCTCGGTGACGGCCGCCTCGACGATGTGGCTAAGATGACGATCACGGCCTCCGGCGGCCCGTTCCGAACCTGGACCCGTGAGCGTATTGCGAATGCTTCCCCAACGGAGGCGGCTGCCCATCCGACGTGGTCGATGGGCATGAAGATCAACATCGATTCCGCCTCCCTGATGAACAAGGGGCTGGAGTTGATCGAGGCGCACCATCTCTTCGCCCTCGAGCCCGATCGTCTGGACGTGATCGTTCACCCGCAATCCATCGTGCACGGTCTCGTCTACTGGCGGGACGGCGCGGTGACGGCGGGCTTGGCCATGCCAGACATGCGCGTGCCGATCGCCCATTGCCTCGGGCTCGGCGAGCGCTTGTCGATCGCACGCGGACGTCATCTCGACCTCGCGGCCGCCGGCAGCCTGACCTTCGAAGCAGCCGATGAGGTGCGCTTCCCCTGCCTGCGCATTGCCCGTGCGGCCCTTGCCGCCGGCGGCGCGGCGCCGACCGTGATGAACGCTGCCAACGAAATTGCGGTGTCGGCGTTCATCCAGGGTGCCATCGGTTTCTACGGCATCGCCGATCTTGTTGAACGCGCCTGTGAACACTTCGCCGGCCAATACAGGACCGCACCCGAGAATGTCGACGCGGCCCTGGCCATCGACGCCGAGGTTCGGCGTTGGAGCAGCCAGGCCCTCGCGGCGGCCTGAGCGAGGCTGTCAGCTTTCTGGGCCGTAGCCCTCCAGAAACACGCGCACCGCCTCTCGAACATTGTGTTCGATCTCTGCTGGGACGACCCTGTCGCCGGCGTTGAACAGGAGCCGGGTCAGCAAACCGGCCTGACAGATCTGAAGGAATTGGCGCGCGGCGAGGTTGGTGTCCGCTGGGCGGAGGCGCGTTGCCGCCACCTGCGCATCAAGGTAAGCGGCGAGCCGGGTCGTACCCTGCACAGGGCCAGCCTCGAAGAAAGCTTGGCCAAGGCGCGGGAATTTCTCGCAGGCACCGATGACCATCCGAATTACGGTGATGTGCTCCGGCCTGACCATTTCGGTGAGATAACTCAGTCCCAGCCGCGTGAGCACGCCTCGTACATCGGGATCGTCGGCATCGAGGCGAAACAGCACCTCGGCAAGCCCGCGCTTTTCGGCCAGCGCCAGCGCCTCGAATAGAGCTTCCTTGCTGTCGAAGTAGACGTAGAGCGTTCCCTTTGAGACGCCAGCCGCTTTGGCGATCTCGCCCATGCTTGCTCCGTCGAAGCCGGAGGCCATGAAGACCGCACGGGCGCCGTCGAGGATCTGCCGACGCTTGTCGGTTTCCGGCAAGGCGCGCTCACGCCCATCCATGGGGGCTTCTACGGTCGTCATGAAGCTGATCCTGATTGACCGAACGGTTCAGTCAGAATATCTAAATTTCTTGGAAAGCGCCAGCATGTGCAGTCTCAGCTCAGCATGCGCAGTCTCAGAAATGACCGAACGGTTCGGTCATTTCCGCGGAGGTCAGGATTTTCGCCATGAGCTTGCGCGAAGACGACGCATATTCGCCCAAGCCGCCTGAGCTCGATGCCGGCGGGATGACTGGGAAGTTCTCAGCGGCCGTCCCGCTTGTGCCAAAGACGCCAGCACTGATCGCGACGGAGCCGACAGACAGGCTGCGGCGCGCGCGCAAGCTGGTATTTGCCACCCTGTTGCTCGCCGGCCTCGGTGGCGCAGCCTACAAGGCGCATCATTGGTGGACGGTGGGACGCTTCTTTGTGACGACCGACGACGCCTACGTGCAGGCCGACATTTCGGTGCTTGCCGCCAAGGTCCCCGGCTATCTTGCGGCAGTGCCGGTCGTGAATGGGCAGATGATGCACAAGGGTGATGTGATCGCGCGGATCGACGACGGCGACTACCGCCTTGCCGCCCAGGCGGCGCATGACAAGCTGGTAACCCAGCAAGCAGCCATCGTCCGCATCGGCCGGCAGGTCGAAGCCGCGCAGGCGCAAATGCTCCAGGCCTCGGCTCAAATCGACGCGTGCAAGGCCGATGCGGTACGAGCAGCGGCCGATTACGCCCGCCAGCAACAGCTCGAGAAGGTCGACTTCGTCGCTAAGGCACGCATCGAACAGGCGCGAGCCGACCGCGACCGGACCGACGCCGCGGTGAAGGGGGCCGAAGCCTCGCTGGTTGCGATGCGCGCCAATGTCGAGGTGCTTCGGGCGCAGGCCCAGGAGGCTGAGGGGCTGGCCGCCGAACTGCACACGGCCGAGGCGGGGGCGGCTCGCGATCTCGCATTCACGACGATTCGAGCGCCCTTCGACGGCGTCGTCGGCAACAAGGCCGTGGAGGCTGGCGCCTATGTCGCGCCAGGCTCTCGCATCGCTGCCCTGGTCCCCCTCGAGAGCGTTCGCATCGACGCCAATTTCAAGGAGACGCAGGTCGAGCGTATGCACCCAGGCCAGCGCGTCCATATCGCAGTGGATGCCTATCCCGATCGCGACATTCTGGGCGAGGTCGAGTCGCTTTCGCCCGCTTCCGGTTCGGTTTTCAGCCTGCTGCCTCCCGACAACGCCACCGGCAATTTTACGAAGATCGTCCAGCGCCTGCCGGTGCGGGTGCACGTACCGGCGGAGGTCGCGAGCGAGGGAATTCTGCGTCCCGGCCTGTCGGTCACCGTTCGGGTGGATACTCGAGAGGGTAGTGGATCGGCTGGCGGGGACAATCCCGTGCGCACGGCTTCACGGCGCTAGAGACGCCCATGACCGCTGATGCCGTCCCGGGGCCATCCGCGATGGCCACCGAGCCGCCGCTCGATCGCCGCCGAATGGTGGCATTCGTATGCATGGTGTTCGGGATGTTCATGGCGATCCTGGACATTCAGATCGTCTCGGCTTCCCTGGCTGAGATCCAGGCTGGTCTCTCGGCCTCGGGTGATGAAATTCCCTGGGTCCAGACCAGTTACCTCATCGCCGAGGTGATTTCGATCCCACTCTCCGGCTTCTTGTCGCGGGTGGTGTCCACGCGGTGGATGTTCGTGATCTCGGCCGGTGGCTTCACGCTGATGAGCCTGATGTGCGCGACATCGACCTCGATCAATGAGATGATCATTTGGCGCGCCGCTCAAGGCTTCATTGGCGGCGGTATGATTCCGACGGTCTTCGCGTCGGCCTTTACGATCTTTCCGCCCTCGAAGCGCTCCATCGTCTCCCCGATGATCGGACTGGTTGCGACGCTTGCTCCCACGATCGGGCCGACAGTCGGCGGCTACCTCACCGATCTGTTCGACTGGCACTGGCTTTTCCTCGTCAACGTCGTGCCAGGCATCTTTGTGACGGTCTCGACCTATCTACTGGTCGATTTCGATGAACCGAACCTTGCCTTGTTTAAGCGCTTCGACTGGTTCGGCCTTGTCTTTATGGCGCTGATGCTCGGCTGCCTCGAATACGTACTGGAAGAAGGGCCGAACCACGACTGGTTGGCCGACGAGGCAGTGTTCGCGAGCGCCGTGGTCTGTCTCATCGCAGGGCCGGCCTTCTTCTGGCGCGCCTTCACGGCCGCCGAGCCGATTGTCGATCTGCGCGCTTTCTCCGACCGCAATTTTACCGCCGGCTGCATCTTCAGCTTCGTCCTCGGCATCGGCCTCTACGGTCTGACCTACCTCTACCCGGTCTATCTCGGACGAGTGCGCGGCTACTCTGCACTGCAGATCGGCGAGACGATGTTCGTCTCAGGGCTGTGCATGTTTGCGACAGCTCCCATCGCGGGCCGTTTCTCGGGGAAGGTCGATCCCCGCATCATGATGGGGCTCGGCTTCCTCGGCTTCGCCACCGGGACCTGGACGGTCACCGGCTTGACCAAGGACTGGGACTTCTGGGAATTGCTGGTGCCGCAGGTCCTGCGCGGTTGCTCGCTGATGCTGTGCATGATTCCGATCAACAACATCGCTCTTGGAACGCTGCCGCCGGCGCGGATGAAGAACGCGTCCGGGCTCTACAATCTCACCCGCAACCTCGGTGGCGCCGTTGGCCTCGCGCTGATCAACACCGTGTTGAACGACCGCTGGGACCTCCACCTCGCCCGGCTGCACGAACGCTTCACCTGGACGAACACCGCTGTCCTTGAACGACTTGAGATGACGCGCCGGCAATTCGAGGGGTTCGGTGGCAGTGCGGACGCGATGGCTCTGAAAGCGATGATGAACACGGTTCGTCTCCAGGGATTGGTGATGGGCTTCGCCGACGTGTTCCTGGTGCTGACCTTCCTGTTCGTGGCGATGGCTTGTGCCGTACCGTTTATTCGGCGGCCGCGTGCGGCAGCGGGGGCAGGGGGCGGCCATTGAGGCAGATGCCCTTTACCAACGGGCTGGGAATGCGGGGATAGACCGACGAAAGTGTTCTGCTGCGACCTCGAATCACGTCCGCCGGGTTTGCGTTCGCGTTCGACGCATCCGATCTGCTACAGCGGGACGACGGCCCCGCGAGAGGCCGAGAGGATCGACGTATGGATTTCCTGAATGCCATGGGCGGCACGGCAACCGGTTTCTTAGGTGCGGTGATTCCCTTCCTGATCGTGCTGAGCATCGTCGTGTTCGTCCACGAGATGGGGCATTTCCTGGTCGGCCGCTGGTGCGGGGTCGGCGTTCACGCGTTCTCCCTCGGCTTCGGACCGGAACTGTTCGGCTTTAACGATCGCCATGGGACGCGATGGAAACTCTCAGCCATTCCCCTCGGCGGTTACGTCAAGTTTCACGGTGATGCCAACGGCGCCAGCGTTCCCGACCCGGAAGCGGTGGCACGGATGACGGCACGGGAGCGTGCCATCAGCTTTCCGACCCAACCGTTGCCGAAGCGGGCCGCGATCGTAGCGGCTGGGCCCATCGCTAATTTCATCCTCGCCATCGTCCTGTTCTCCGGCGCGATCTATTTCGGTGGCCGTTACGAGACCCCTGCCCGTGTCGAGGCCGTGATCCCAGACAGTGCCGCGGCCCGCGCCGGATTCGAACCCGGCGACGTGATCCGGGCCATCGGCGGATCGAAGATCGTTAGCTTCACCGACATGCAGCGCACGGTTTCGGGTGCCGCAGGTTCCAGCCTGACCTTCACGGTCGAACGTGGCGGTGAGACCAGGGAACTGGTCGCCGTGCCGGAGAGCAAGGAGGACGTGACCCCGTTCGGGCGTCATCGTTTCGGGCGGCTCGGCATCCAGGGGCCGAAGGGGACAGAGGCGAAACTTGTGCACTACGGCCCTCTGCAGTCGGTGGGCCTGGGCGTCTACGAGACCTATTTCGTCGTTGACCGCACCATAGACTATATCGGCAAGCTCGTGACCGGACGAGAATCCCCCGACCAGCTATCGGGCCCCATCGGGATCGCGCGGGTCTCGGGCGAAGTCGCAAAGGTCGGTGGTATCGGCGGTCTGATCGGCCTGATCGCGCTGCTCTCTGTCTCGATCGGGCTGCTGAACCTGTTCCCCGTACCCTTGCTGGATGGGGGGCATCTGTTGTTTTACGCCTTCGAAGCGATTCGCGGCCGGCCCTTGAGCGAGAGGGCACAGGAAATCGGTTTCCGGATCGGCCTGGCTCTGGTTTTGTTCCTCATGCTGTTCGCTGCGTGGAACGATATCCTCAACCTCGGTGCATCCTGGGGCGCACGTGGGACCTGAGCTTGTCCACCTGATCTTGCGCCTGACCTGAGGACTGTGACGGCGGTCCCGTTGCGAGACACGCAAACGCCTCGATCTTAACCACAATCCCCATTGCGCGCGGAACCTTGCGTTTCGCGTGCAACCGTTTGTTGACCCTATTCGATGATCGGTCCGGGGCGTTAAGTGACCGGAAGGCCACGTCTCCCCAAAATCCCCAGAGTGCGGGACCTGCCGGCGTTTCCTTAACGCAGGAATCCCGATAGAAGCTGAGCTTGGGACCAGGTGTCAGGACGTCCGGAAAACGGACGCCTGACTGCGGGTGCAAACTCGCGCTGAAGATATAAAGAGACGGGCGATTACATGATGTCGATGACGGGGAAGCGCCGGCGTAAGTCGGTGGAACAGACCATCGTCCTAGTCGCCGCGGCGGCCGCTGGCCTCGTTCTCGGTGGAACCGCCCAGGCGCAGCAGATCGTCGTTCAGGGAAACAAGCGTGTCGATGCCGACACCATCCGGTCCTATGTGACCGGCACCGCCTCCGGCTCCCCCGAGGAAGCCCGCCGCAACCTGCTGGCGAGCGGCATGTTCTCCGATGTGAAGGTCTCTCGCAGCGGCGCCAGCACCGTCGTCAGCGTCCGTGAGAACAACCTCATCAATCGGGTTGTGTTCGAGGGTAATAAGAAGATCGAGAAAGCGACCCTTGAGGGCGAGGTCGAGGCCAAAGCGCGCGGCGCTTTCAGCGAGGCTGTTGTTCAGGCCGATATTCAGCGCATCAAGGAAGTCTATCGTCGCGCCGGTCGCGGTACGGCCAAGGTGACCTATCGGACCGTCGACCTGCCGAATGGTCGGCTCGACGTGATCTACGTCATCGAGGAAGGTGACAAGACGGGTATCAAGGCGATCAATTTCGTTGGGAATAGTGCCTACTCGGAATCCAAGCTCCGGGAGCTGATGTCGTCGTCCGAGATGAACTTCCTCAGCTTCATCAAGACATCTGACGTTTACGATCCGGACCGTATCACGAACGACCTCGACATTGTCCGGCGCTACTACCTAAAGAATGGCTACGCCGATTTCCGGGTCGTCAACGCCGATGCGCGCTATGTCGAGGGCGAGGGAGATGCCGGTTGGGTCATCACCGTCACTGTCGACGAAGGCGAACAGTATCGCGTCGGTGCGGTAGCGATCGATTCCCGTCTGCCGGGTCTGGATACGCAGACATTGGACGGCGAGATTCGGTCCCAGGTCGGCGACGTCTACAATGCCGAGGACGTGGAGCGGACTCTTAACGGCGTGACCAATCAGGTCGGCCGCCAGGGCTATCCCTTCGCGCAGGTGCGCCCCACCGGCCAGCGCGACCGTGCAACCCACACCGTGGCTCTTGGCTTCGTGGTGGAGGATGGTCCGCGCGTCTATGTCGAGCGCATCAACATCCGCGGTAACACTCGGACCCGCGACTACGTCATTCGCCGCGAGCTCGATATCACCGAAGGTGACGCCTATAACCGGGTGCTCACCGATCGCGCCGAGCGCCGCCTGAACGGTCTGGGCTTCTTCAAGAAGGTTCGCTTCTCGAACGAGCCGGGTTCCTCTGCCGACCGCGTGATCATCAACATTGATGTCGAGGATCAGCCCACGGGTTCGTTCTCGGTGGCTGGCGGCTACTCCACCCAGGACGGTATCATCGGCGAGGTCTCGGTCTCCGAATCGAACTTCCTGGGTCGTGGTCAGTACGTCCGTGTCGCTGGTACCGGTGGTCAGTACTCGCGCGGTTTCGACTTCTCGTTCACGGAACCGTACTTCCTCGGCTACCGTCTCGCTGCGGGTTTCGATGCCTTCTACAAGTACAGCGACCAGACCCGTTACTCGCGTTACGAGACCACGGTTTACGGTGGTCAGCTTCGTGTCGGCCTGCCGATTACCGAGGAGTTCGGCATTACGCTCCGCTACTCGGTCTACAATACGGAACTCAAGGTTCCGAATACCGTCAAGCGGCCGTATAACGACTGCTCTAACCCCATCGCGGGCTACACGGCGACTTACGCCGCAAATGCAACGCTGCCTGGTCTTAACCCGGGGGATCCGACGCGGAATGTCGGCGGACAGTCGATCTATCCGGCTTGCGCCCTCGACGGTGAAGCCTCGATCGCGTTGAAGGGATCGCAGGGCAACACCCTGACCTCCCTTGCTGGACTTACGCTCGCCTACTCGACCCTCGACAACCTCGGTTCGCCGCGGAACGGCCTCTACGCCGAACTGAAGCCTGATCTCGCGGGTCTCGGTGGCGACTCGAAGTTCTTCCGCGTGACGGGCGATGCCCGCTATTACAAGGAGTTCTACGAGGACGTGGTCGGCTTCGTCCGGTTCCAGGGCGGTCACATCTCAGCTCTGAACGACCAGCCGCTGCGGATCACCGACCAGTTCTTCCTTGGACCGTCGCTCGTCCGCGGCTTCGCGCCGAACGGCATCGGGCCGCGTGACGTCGGCATCAGCGACAGCCGCTCCAACGCGATCGGTGGTTCGACCTACTTCGGCGGAACCGTCGAAGTTCAGTTCCCGCTTCCCGGAGTGCCGCGTGATCTCGGCTTAAAGGGCGCGGTCTTTGCTGATGCTGGTACGCTGTTCGGCTATAACGGTCGGACGCAGTTCAATGTGAACGGCGACAGCTTCATCAACGGTATCGCTCCGGGTGGTGCCTGTAACTTCAACCAGCTTACCATCGGCGTTGAGCCCGAGTGCGTAAACGTTCGTGACAAGATGACGATCCGCTCATCCGTCGGTGCTTCGATTCTGTGGAATTCGCCACTCGGACCGATCCGCTTCGATTATGCTTATGCGCTCTCGAAGGATGAAGGCGTGAAGGCCTACGACGCGAACGGCAGCTATCTGGGACGGGTCGGAAAAGATCAGCTCCAGGCCTTCCGCTTCTCCGGCGGCTCACGCTTCTAAGTCAGAGCGCCGTCTCCTTTTCGGGAGGCGGCGCGTTGTGACCGAATGTCAGATCCGATCTTCTTCTCCGCGACCTCCACCCTCAGCCTCGGCGCCATCGCCGAGGCTGCTGGCGTTTCATTGCCAGCGACGGCTGACTCCAATGCCCTGATTACCGGCGCCGCACCGCTCGAATCCGCGTCGCCGTCTGATGTCGCCTATATGGACAATGCCCGTTACGGCGATGCGCTCGCGAAGACACGTGCAGGGCTCTGCCTCGTTTCCCCACGTTTTGCGCCGCGTGTTCCTTCCGGCACGATCAGTTTGGTTCTTAAAGATCCCTATCGGGTCTATGCAGGGTTATTGGCGCGGCTCCACCCGGATGCGATGCGTCCCGGCTCACTCTTCGGTGCTGCCGGTGTCGCCCCCGGCGCTCACATCCACCCCGAGGCACGCCTCGAGCCCGGCGTACAAATCGATCCCGGTGCGGTCATTGGCCCGGGTGCGGAGATTGGCTCGGGCACGATCATCGGCGCCAATGCGAGCATCGGACAGTCCGTTCGCATTGGACGGGACTGCGCCATCGGGGCCGGTGCGACGTTGACCCATGCGCTGATCGGAAATCGGGTGATTATCCATCCCGGCGCACGTTTGGGCCAGGACGGATTTGGATTCGCGATGGGCCCAGGGGGACACCTGAAGGTGCCGCAGATCGGCCGGGTCATTGTCCAGGATGATGTCGAAATCGGTGCCAATACGACGATCGACCGGGGGGCCAGCCGGGATACAATCATCGGGGAGGGGACGAAGATCGATAACCTTGTACAGATCGCCCACAACGTCGTCATCGGTCGGCACTGCGTCATCGTCTCGGGCGTGGGGATCTCCGGTTCGACCACCCTTGAGGATTATGTTGTCCTTGGCGGACAGGTGGGCGTCGTCGGCCACCTTCGCATCGGAATGGGATCGCAGATCGCCGGTTCGTCCAATGTGAACCGGGACGTTCCTCCTGGAAGTCGATGGGGGGGGACACCCGCGAAGCCGGTCCGAGCGTGGTTCCGTGAACTCACGACCCTGGCACGTCTCGCCGAGCGTTCGACGCCCGGCGACGAACCGAAGAGCTGACGGCGTCTGTTCGGCGGGTACAAACTGGACCAAGAGCGCGTAGCGAGAGCGGGTTCGAGCGCTCTGGGAGAAGCCCAACAATAGGGCTCTCCTCCATAGCGTTCGCGCGCCATGCGAGCGGCCTGATCACAGCCGATTTGCGTCGACAAAGCTGAATGATCGCAGCCTGAGCCGGTGCACGAACCTGTCCAAATCGGGGATCTTTTGATCGCTACGCGCCTGATGGAGGCTGTAGAGGATTACCACCTCGATCCGAAGGCCGGCGATCCTTCACTGTATCCCATTCGATCCGCAGGGCTTGCATCCCGTCCGCTTCTGCCGAATGAAGGCGCATCCTCCAAGTTGGCGGCTGATAGGAACGAGGCGGGGCGGCGGGGGCGTCGACGCGCAGTGAGGTAATCGAATCGATGAACGACATGCCGCGTGAGCTCGGCTCGGCTGACATCCAGAAGGTCCTGGAACTGCTGCCGCACCGCTATCCCTTCCTGATGATCGACCGGATCGTGGAGATCGACGGAGACCGCAGCTGCGTCGGCATCAAGAATGTCACGATTAACGAGCCGCAATTCACAGGACACTTCCCCGGGCTGCCAGTGTTCCCCGGGGTCCTTCTTATCGAAGGTATGGCTCAGACCGCAGGGGCCATCTGCTGCCGCCACATCATGAGCGACGAACTGCGTGCTAAGCAGGTCTTCTTCATGACCATCGACAAATGCAAGTTTCGCAAACCCGTCGTTCCGGGCGACACCGTTCGCTATCACATGACGAAGATCAATCACCGAAAGACCATGTGGTGGTTCCGGGGCGAGGCGCGGGTGGATGGTACCCTGGTGGCCGAGGCCGAGATCGGCGCCATGCTGGTGACCGAGTGAGCACTGTCGGCGAGATCCATCCGAGCGCTGTGATCGAGGACGGCGCGATCCTCGGGGAAGGCGTCCGGGTCGGGCCGTTCTGCCATGTCGGGCCGTCCGTCGCTCTCGGTGATGGGTGCGAACTCGTGAGCCACGTCGTGGTGGCCGGCCGGACAACGATCGGCCCACGGACACAGCTCTATCCCTTCGCCTCGATCGGACATCCACCCCAGGACCTCAAGTTCAGGGGTGAGGCCTCCGTTCTGACCATCGGCGCCGATTGCGTGATCCGCGAAGGCGTGACCATGAACCCCGGAACCGCCGGGGGGGGGCTGGAGACGACGGTGGGCGACAAGTGCACGTTTCTCGCCAACTCCCATGTCGGCCATGATTGCCGCGTCGGTGACGGAGTCGTGTTCTCCAACAACGTCATGCTGGCCGGGCATTGCAGCGTTGGCGATTACGCGATCCTCGGCGGTGGTGCAGCCGTGATCCAATTCGCCCGCGTTGGGGCCCATGCCTTCGTCGGCGGGCTTTCCGGGTTGGAGAATGACTGCATTCCTTATGGCATGGCGCTCGGGAACCGCGCCTACCTCTCCGGCCTGAACATCATTGGATTGCAGCGGCGCGGTTTCGCCCGTGAGGATATTCACACGTTGCGGCGAGCCTATCGCCTTCTCTTTGCCAATGAGGGGACGCTGATGGAGCGTCTGGAAGACGTGGCCGCGGAGTTCGAGAGTCACCGCGCCGTCGCCGAAATCGTTGCTTTCATTCGCGCTGGCGGCAAGCGTTCCCTCTGTACCCCGCGCGAGACGCCGAGCACCTCTTGAACGCGAACCCAGCGCCCGCTGCGCAGATCACCGGGGCACCGTTATTGGTCCTGGTGGCGGGCGCCGGTCACCTGCCAGAATTGGTGGCGGCCTCGCTCGACCGCGCCGGGCGCCCATTTCGCGTTCTGGCAATTCGCGGGTTCGCCGAGCGGGCGATGCGAAGACGGGCCGAAGCGACGGTCGATCTCCTCGACATCGCCGGTATCCTGTCCGTCCTCGAGGCATGGGGACCCGCTTGTGTCATCCCGGCCGGCGGCGTGTCTCGGCCGAACCCCGCCGCGATTCTGAATGCCGCGGCGGCGTTACGGAACCGCGACGCCCTGAGGGCGATCTCTGCCGGCGGCGACGACCGGCTGCTGCGCAGCGCTCTTCTGCTTCTGGAGGAGCACGGCCATGGTGTGATGGGCGTCCACGAAGTCGCGCCCGATCTTCTCAGCCCCGAAGGAGTACTCGGCCTGCATGCGCCCGACGCTGCTTCACGCGAGTCGATCGAAACCGGCCAGGCTCTGCTGTCTACGCTTTCTCGATACGATGTCGGGCAGGCAACGGTTGTGGTGGGTCAACGGGCGCTCGCCATCGAGGGACCTGAAGGCACCGACCGAATGCTGTCCCGCGCCCGGGGACTCGGCCGCCGCCCCTTCGGTTACGGCAACGCGCAGCCCGGCACCGTGCTGGTGAAGTGCGCCAAGATCGGACAGGATCTTCGCGTCGACCTGCCGGCAATTGGACCCCGTACCGTGGTGAATGCCGCTGCGGCCGGTTGCGCAGGTGTGGCCGTCCAGGCTGGCCACACGCTGATCATCGATCGCCAAGCGACGATTGCGGCGGCGGATCGGATAGGCCTCTTCGTCGTCGGATTGAATCTCGATGCCAGAACGGGACCGGACGCATGAACGAGCCCCATCCTGAGCGAGTCATCTGGCTGGTGGCAGGCGAAGACTCGGGGGATCAACTCGGATCGAAGCTGATGCGCGGACTGCGTGAGTTGTCGGATCGCCCGATTCGTTTCGGAGGGGTCGGCGGCGAGGCGATGGCGGCAGAAGGCTTCCGGTCCCTCTTCCCCATCGATGACGTGGCGGTCATGGGCTACCTGCCCGTCGCCGCGCGGCTGCGGACCCTCCTGCGCCGTATTCGCCAGACGGTGCGTGACGTCATCGAAGCCCGGCCCGATGTGCTTGTCATCATCGACAGTCCCGGTTTCACGCATGCCGTGGCTGCACGCGTCCGTAAGAGAATGCCAGACCTTCCCATCGTCGACTATGTGTCGCCGAGCGTCTGGGCTTGGCGCCCCTGGCGGGCCGCGAAGATGCGCCCCTTCATCGATCACGTCCTCGCCCTTCTGCCCTTCGAACCAGAGGCACACCGACGCCTGAATGGCCCTGCCTGTACCTATGTCGGTCATCCGCTGATCGAGCGACTCTCGGAATTGCGCCCGTCCCGCACCGAAGCCGAGGCACGCCTCGTAGGATCACCGGTCCTGGCGATCCTGCCTGGCTCCCGCCGATCGGAAATCGAGCGTCTGATGCCGGTCTTCGGGGCCACGCTGGCGCGTCTCACGGCGCGCTTCGGACCGATCGAGGCGGTGCTGCCGGCGGTGACGCGGCACCGAGCCTTGATCGAGCGGTCGGTGCTCGCCTGGGATAATCCCGTCACGCTCGTTCACGGCGAAGCGGCCAAGCATACCGCGTTTCGCCGGGCCCGGGCAGCGCTGGCCGCGTCCGGTACGGTCACGCTCGAACTGGCCTTGGCCGGTGTTCCGATGGTGGTTGCCTACAAGGTCTCGCGGATCGAGGAGGCCGTCGCGCGACGCCTGATCCAGGTCCCGACCATCGTGCTTCCGAATCTGATCCTGGGCCACAACGCGATGCCGGAGTTCATTCAGGGCGACTGTACTGCGCCACGGCTCGCCGCAGCCCTCGAGCCCTTGCTGGCCGGCGCTTCGGAGCGCGATGCGCAGGTGGCGGCTCTGGCGCAGATCGACAGCCTCATGCGCTTGCCGGACGATGATCTGCCGAGCCGAAGCGCAGCGCGCATTGTCCTCAAAGCGAAGCGTGCAGCGTGAGCCGTTTGCAATCCAATGGGACTGCGCCGTAGCGGTTGGCCTCCGGGCTTCCGGATCGAAAGACCGTCTCGAGAAAGAACCAAACGAAGAAGCCTAGCATTGCCAGGACGAGCCCAATGACCGGGATGGGATAGCTGTCGACCACCCCCTCGAGCGGCAGAAGGCTGGTTGCCTCCGCGAGAATGTATGCCCCCAACCACCAGCCACTGCGGTTGCGGTCATGTAGCCGTCGGACTGTCTGGATCGAGGTTGCCAGGATGACGGGGAGCGTGCCGGCGGCCACGAGAATACCCGACCAGCGGAGGCCAAGGGCTGCGAGCCAGATCCCCAGGCAGAGCAGGCTAAACCCGAGGACGATCATACGCATCAGAAGGCCGCGATAGGCCGGGGCCGAGAGGCGACCGCTTGGATCGAACAGAGCCCAGGCGCGACAAAGTTCCTTGCTCATGTCCCCCTCGGCTTGACACGCCGCGTCGGAGGCTCGGCCACAGGATCTTCCGGCCAGGGATGGCGTGGGTAGCGCCCGCGCATCTCCGAGCGTACGGCGCTCCACGATCCACGCCAGAAGCCTGGAAGGTCGCGGGTGATCTGGATGGGTCGCGAGGCTGGTGAGAGCAGATGCAACACGAGGGCGATTCTTCCACCGGCAATACTCGGATGGCGTTCCAGACCGAAAAGCTCCTGCACTCGGACGGCCAGCACCGGCCCGGTCTCGGACTCATAGTCGAGTGCGATGCGCGATCCGGTTGGCACTTCGAAATGGGTGGGCGCATCCGCGTCGAGGCGGGCGCGCCGATCCCAGGGCAGCAACGCTTGAAGGGCGCGCGCGAGATCGTCGGCGGTGATGGCGTCGAGGCTCGTGCGCCCGATGATTTCCGGTGCCAACCAATGCTGGATGTCTGCCAGCAGCTGAGTGTCTGACACGTCGGGCCAGTTCGCGGGGTCAGCCTCTCGCAGGAAGCGTAGGCGTGCGCGCCATTGGGTTAGTTGCGGCGTCCATGGCAGGGCGTGTAGCCCGATCTCGACGACGCCATTGGCGAGTATCTCGGCCGCGGCAATCTCCACCGGCACAGGCAGCGGGTGGTCGCCCAGCGTCACTGATCCGAGTCGTCGCATCGACCGCGCGCGTAGGGCACGTGCCGTCCGGTCGAAGGTGATCTCTGTCTTCGCCTCGATTGCAGTCCCGAACAGCGCTTCGATCGCCCCCAGGGAGATCGGAGCCGCAGCAAGAATGCGAGCCTGGGCCGCTGTCCCGGTGATTTCCGCTACGACGAGGAACGGCTCGCGGGCCAGCGCAGAGCTCGGATCGACCCGTCCAGCTCGTCCGTTGGCCATGACGAATTCGCCATCGCGGCCACGGGCTCGGGCAACCCGATCGGGATAGGCCAGGGCGAGCAGCGTTCCGGCCTCGCTCATGTCGAGGCCAACCGAAGCATGGTCACGGGTTCCCGCGAACGCATTGGCTTGTCGTACCCAGCTCTGTGCGAGCCGGCGCATGTCGCTCGCCCTTTGCCCACGGTCCCGCGTGTAGCGGTCGAGCCGGGACCTAACGTCGGTGTCGTCGCCACCGAGCCCCCGCTCGACCAGCACGGCTGCAAGGCCTGCTGCCTCCCGAGCCCTGTCGTAGCCTGCTGCCTCGACAACCATACGGGCGAGTCGTGGAGGCAGAGGAAGTGCGCGCAGTGCCCGCCCGGTTTTGGTCAGGCGACCATCCGAGTCGATCGCTTCGAGGTGGCTCAGCATCGCTCGGGCTTCGGCGAGGGCTGGGGCAGGAGGCGTGTCGAGAAATGCAAGGGTCGTCGGGTCCGTGACACCCCAGGCTGCGCAATCCAGAAGTAGGGCCGAGAGATCGGCCGCCAGAATCTCGGGACTGGTAAAGGGCTCCAGGGCGTTTGTTGCAGCTTCGGACCACAGTCGGTGACAGATGCCCGGCTCGGTTCGGCCAGCACGGCCTCGGCGCTGATCGACCGAGGCGCGTGAGGCACGGGCGGTGACCAGACGAGTCAGGCCAAGGCCAGGCTCGTAGATCGGCACCCGCGACAAACCGGAATCCACGACGATCCGCACGCCCTGAATGGTCAGCGAAGTCTCGGCGATACTGGTGGCGAGCACCACTTTGCGCCGGCCGGGCGGCGCGGGGCCGATGGCACGGTCCTGTTCGACAGGCGTAAGAGCGCCATACAGGGGAGCCACCTCGATAGATGCATCGACCCGGTCGGCCAGAAGAGATGCCACGCGACGGATCTCGCCTTGACCCGGCAAGAAGGCGAGCACCGAACCCGGGTCTGCCCGCAGCGCCCGTAAGATCGCCTCCGCCACGACGTCCTCGATCCGTCGGCTCGGGTCTCGATCCGAGTATCGGGTCTCGACCGGGTAGGCGCGCCCCTCGGATTCGATCACCGGCGCTCCGCCGAGAAGCGTGGCGACACGGGCGCCATCAAGCGTCGCCGACATGACGAGGATGCGAAGATTCTCCCGCAAAGCACCTTGGCTGTCGAGGGCCAAGGCCAAACCGAAATCCGCATCCAGCGAGCGCTCGTGGAACTCGTCGAACAGGACGGCGCCGATGCCGGTGAGTTCCGGATCCTCCAGGATCATTCGGGTGAAGACGCCCTCGGTGACGACCTCGATTCGGGTGCGGCTCGAAACCTTCGAGCCGAGGCGGACACGCAGTCCGATGGTTTCACCGACGTTCTCACCGAGCGTCGCGGCCATACGCTCGGCAGCGCCGCGGGCTGCAAGACGGCGAGGCTCCAGCAGGATGATCTTGTCCGCCGGCCGTAACCAGGGTGCTTCGAGGAGGGCGAGCGGCACCCGGGTGGTTTTACCGGCGCCGGGCGGTGCCACGAGAACAACCGACGGACGGACCGCAAGAGCGTCACGAAGTGCTGGAAGGACGACCTCGATAGGCAGGGTGGAGACGAGAGGCGCGGGTGCAGAGTGGACCATTCCAATGCTGGTGACGCGATCGCGGACGATCCGCAACCCGCTGCGGTTCAGGTCGAGTCACGGATGTTCCACCATACTTGCCATGACCGGGGCCAATTCCATCATTCTGTTGGATCACCTGGGAACGGATTCACTTCGAAGGACTTGATCGCTCGCAGCGCAAGTGGCGCTTTGACGGAAGATGGAATTCATGAACAAGCTTGCGATCGCTTTGGCTGCCAGCACTCTGCTCGGTGCATTCGGGCTCACGTCCGCATCGGCCGCCCCCGTTATGCCGGCTCCGGCCGTTGCTGTCGCAGGTGATCAGGCGCTCGATCAGGTCGCCTATCGGCGCCATCACCATGGGATGCGCCATCATCGTCATCACCGCCGGATGCATCGCATGCCGCGTTCGCGGATGATGAGCGATCCGAATTCACGCAACCCCTCGCAGCCCGGCTACCAGCAGCAGAAGGGCAGCACCACGGGCGGTCCGCGCTACTGAGTTCCCTTTCAGTCCCTTCAATCGGCTTCGACGAGGGTCGGTCTGCGCAGGCAGGCCGACCCTTTTCATGTGGCGATGCGTGGCTCTGCGTTCTCACTGGTCGTAGACGTATCAGCTTTCTCCCCAGGCCAGACGGGCTACCGCGCTGATTCTTGCCAGCTAGGTCTGCTATGCTGGGACCATGTCACAGCGCCCCGCTCGATCCGTCGCCAAGACCGGCTCCGCCCCCTCGGACTACACGACGAGCGCTGCCGTTCTCGACACGACCGGTGCCACGCCGATGATGGCGCAGTATATCGAGATCAAGGCGGCCAATACCGATTGCCTCCTGTTCTACCGTATGGGCGACTTCTACGAGTTGTTCTTCGAAGATGCCGAGATCGCCTCGCGCGCGCTCGGCATCGTTCTGACAAAGCGCGGCAAGCATGGCGGTGCCGACATTCCGATGTGCGGCGTTCCGGTGGACCGCGCCGACGACTATCTTAGCCGCCTGATCGCGCTCGGCCACCGCGTGGCTGTCTGCGCACAGACGGAAGATCCCGCCGAAGCGAAGAAGCGCGGCCCGAAATCCGTGGTTCGGCGGGAAGTTGTTCGCCTGGTCACGCCCGGTACCATCACCGAGGATCGTCTCCTTGACCCCGCCCGTGCCAACGTTCTGTTGGCGATCGGCCGACGCAAGGCTGGTGAGACTGCTTTGGTTTACGGGTTGGCTGCAGTCGATATCTCGACCGGGCGGTTTTCCCTCAGTGAAGTCCCGGCTGCCGAGCTTGCCTCCGCAATTGCCCGACACGATCCGCGCGAGATCGTCATGTCGGAAGCGATCCATGCCGATCCGGCTCTGACCCGGTTCTGGCGCGAATGCTCCGCTCCCGTCACTCCGCTCGCACAAGCTGAACTCGAGCCCTCTTCGGCGGAGCGGCGGATCAAGGCACAATTCGGAGTCTCGACGCTCGAGGGCTTCGGGCAGTTCGGCCGCGCCGAGATCGCAGCGGCAGGAGCGGTCCTGCTTTACATCGAGCGTACGCAGATCGGCGCTCGCCCGACCTTGTCGCCGCCATCGCGCGAAAGCGCTGGCGCGACCCTGTCCATCGATGCCTCGACCCGGGCCAATCTCGAACTCACCCGGACCCTGTCGGGCGAGCGCAAGGGCAGCCTCCTCGACGCCATCGATCGAACCGTCTCCGCGGGCGGCGCCCGGATGCTCGCCGAGCATCTGGCGGGTCCGTTGACCGATCTTGAGGCGATCCGGCATCGTCACGCCGCTGTCGAGTTTCTGGCTGAGGACGGGCCGACCCGGTCCGCCTTCCGCGCTAGCCTCGCCCGTGCCCCTGACCTTGCCCGCGCCTTGTCGCGCCTCGGGCTTGGCCGGGGTGGCCCGCGGGATTTGGCAGCCTTGCGTGATGGTCTGGACGCTGCCCAGGAGCTCGCGACCCGCTGCGACGGCTTGGAGAGGCTTCCCGAGGATTTGAAGGCCCTAGCCACCTGTCTTGCTTCCGTCGATGGCGAGCTTGTGCAGACATTGCGTGCGGCCCTCGCCGAGGATCTTCCACTGAAGCGCCAGGACGGCGGCTTCGTCCGCGCCGGCTATGACGCAGAGATCGACGAGAACCGCCTCCTCGGCCAGGATTCGCGCAAAGTCATCGCTGCCTTGCAGACGCGCTACGCCGAAGAAACGGGCTGCCGTACGCTTCGGATCAAGCATAACAACATGCTTGGGTACTACATCGAAGTCCCACAGGGGGTGGGCGAGGCCTGCCTCAAAGGAGTAATGCGCGAGACCTTCATCCATCGCCAGACCATGGTCGACGCCATGCGGTTCACCAGTGTCGAACTCGGGCAGTTGGAGAGCCGCATTTCCGGCGCATCCGACCGCGCGCTGACCCTGGAGAATGCGGTGTTCGATGCCCTGTCAGGGCGCGTCCTGGAGCAGGCGAGCGCTATTGCGGATGTGGCTGAGGCGCTGGCGCGCCTCGATGTGGCGGCCTCGCATGCCGAGTTGGCCGTCGAGCGCGACTGGCGCAGGCCAATTGTCGATGAAAGCTACGCCTTCGTGGTTGAGGGTGGGAGACATCCGGTTGTCGAGGCTGCCCTGCGCGCGTCGGGAGCGCCGTTCATTGCCAACGACTGTGACTTGTCAGGGGAGGGGCGTGGACGCATCCGGTTGATCACTGGTCCGAACATGGGCGGTAAGTCCACCTTCCTGCGCCAGAACGCCCTCATCGCCGTCCTGGCGCAGATCGGAGCCTTCGTGCCGGCGGCCCGCGTCCGGCTCGGGCTTGTCGACCGCCTGTTTTCGCGTGTCGGTGCCGCCGACGATCTTGCCCGTGGTCAATCGACGTTCATGGTCGAGATGGTCGAGACCGCTGCGATCCTGAATCAGGCGACCCGTCGCTCCCTCGTCATCCTGGACGAAATCGGTCGTGGTACGGCGACCTTCGACGGGCTTTCGATCGCGTGGGCCTGTCTCGAGCACCTGCACGAACAGAATGGTTGCCGGGCCCTGTTTGCCACCCACTTCCATGAACTGACCGCTCTTGGGCAACGCCTCTCGCACCTCGACAATGCGACCCTTCGGGTTGCCGAACACAAGGGCGAGGTCGTCTTCCTGCACGAGGTGGTGTCGGGTGTGGCCGAACGCTCCTATGGGTTGCAGGTTGCCCGCCTCGCTGGCCTTCCGGCCGGGGTGATCGCGCGGGCAGGGTCGATCCTGAAGCACTTGGAGAAGGCGGAGCGGGACCGGCCGTCCCGCCCCCGGATCGACGACTTGCCGCTCTTCGCCAACCTTGCTCCTCCGCCGATGCCGGAGCCCGTTCCGGAGGTTTCGGATGATGCCTTGCGTTCAGCCCTCGATGCGATCGACCCGGACACGCTGACGCCACGCGAAGCTTTGGAGGCCTTGTACCGCCTCAAGGCCGTCGGCAGCGGACCGCATTGACGCCGCTCCCGTTCGCGCATGGGGATCGGGATAGGCGGCCCGAGCGGGAGTTCGTCAGATTGAGAAAGCGACGTCGGAGGTTTTGCAAAAAGTATCGGCGACCTGCAGGGACCTGTTCAAACGGCGCCCATTGTTCCGTGCCTCGTGGCGAAGCGAGTTCCAGAGATCCCACGCGTTTCGGCTATTCGGCCTCTTGTGATCGGGGCACGAAACGCCGGCATACGGCGCTGGGATAGCTTTCAACCCAGTCGTGAGGGGCGAGCGTTCGTGACTGCGGCAATCGTGTACGATCGACAGCCAGCATCGCCCTTTTGGTATTCCCACCCCGGTTTCGGAGGGTTTGCCTATACCGAGGCGGGTCCAACACCAAAATTGAAATCGATAGAATCAATATGCGATATTGAATCCATTTGTTTGAATCATGATGCGGTGCAAAATATCTTCGGATCATCGAACGGGGCTGTCGCCCCGGAAATTCCGAAGGAAGCTCACGATGACCACCCGTACCATCGTCCTCAGCGCACTCGCATCTCTGACCCTGATCACCACTGCGTTGGCGGATGACCGGACCTACCTCACCCCTCCCCTGTATCGTGAGCAGGCGCGCGCCACGGCAACCGTGCGTCCGGCTTCTGAACTGATCACCACGCCGTTCATCACACCGCGTGCACCGGCAACTCGGCAGCTCGTTGCGAAGACGGCCGAGGCATCGGTTCGCTAATCTCGATCTCGCTCGAATATGCCGTCAATCGAGAAGGGCTGCGCTCCGGCGGACGATGCTTCGCCGGAGCGCCTATTCACAGTCGGCGGTCACGATCTTATCGGCTGATCCTCTGACCATAATCCTGGTCAGCGATCTCTCCCGGCGCCGAATTATGTCGCGCTTTCCTCGAACGAGCGCGGCCACGCTCTTGCGAGCGGTTTGCTACCCGATGGATCAACGGAAGCGCGACCGGCGCTTGCCTTCAGGATGGAATGACCTGTGTTGCTCCTGCGGTTGCGCCGGGAAGCACTTGCGGGTATAGGCCGCGCCAGCGCTCGCCAGACACCCTTGGAGGCACGGGCGCTTCGGGATTCGGGGCTTGGCCGTCCGTTTCGGGCGGCCTTTCGCGTTTTCCGTTCATTCTCATACGCAAAAGGATCACGCCATGAGCGCAGTCAAGACGCTTGAGGCCGTGGCACGCGACCGGGTCGGCAAGGGGGCCGCCCGGGCCGTTCGTCGCCAGGGTCACGTTCCCGCCGTCATCTACGGAGGCGGCCAGGCCCCGCAATCCATCGCGGTCGACCTCATCCGCATCCGCACGCTGATCTACGCTGGTGGCTTCAAGACCACCCTGTTCGAGATCAACGCCGGCGGAAAGAAGACCCGTGCGATCCCGCGCGATTTCCACCTCGATCCCGTGACCGGCGTGCCGATCCATGTCGACTTCCTACGCGTCGTCGCCGGTCAGTCGATCACGGTCGAGGTCCCGGTGCACTTCGCCAACGAAGATGCGGCGCCCGGCATCAAGCAGAAGGGTGGTACGCTCAACGTCGTCCTCCACACCCTGGCCCTCGAAGTCGCCCCTGACGCGATTCCGGATGCCATCGAAATCGACCTGACGGGTCGGGAGATCGGCGATGCGATCCACATCACCGATGTGAAGCTCCCTGTTGGCGCGACCTTCACGGGTGAGCCCGACGCCACCGTCGCCAACATCGTACCGCCGACCGTCCTCGGCGCCGAGGTCGAGGCCGAGGAGGCTGCAATCGCCGAAGCGCAGTCCGCCGAAGCTGCCGACGAGAAGGCCGAGGAAGAGGCCGCCGAGGCCGTTGCCGAAGACGAGAAGAAGTAAGACTGAAATCTGGGCTCGCGCCCGGCTTCACGTCATCCATGACAGTGCCCCGGCCAGCAGGCTGGGGCATCTCTATTTCGAGGCCTACGCCGGCATCCGCTCACTCTCGCGGGTCCGGCCGCAAACTCGCAGGGATCCATTCGCGCCATGCGCCTGATCGTCGGTCTCGGCAATCCCGGCCCTCGCTACGCGAAGAACCGACACAACATCGGCTTCCTGGCCCTCGACGAAGTGGCCCGTATCCACCGGGCCGGTCCGTGGCGGCGCAAATTCCAGGGTGAGATCGCCGAGGTAGCGCTCGGGCCGGAGCGTGCGATCCTCCTCAAACCGCTGACGTTCATGAACGAGTCCGGTCGCGCGGTTCAGGAGGCTCAGCGCTTCTACAAGATCGCGCTCTCCGACGTGATCGTGCTCCATGACGAACTCGACCTCGCTCCGGCCAAGCTGCGGGTGAAGACCGGCGGCGGCAATGCGGGTCATAACGGCTTGCGCTCGATCACCGCGCAATGCGGCAACGATTACCGGCGTGTCCGCCTCGGCATCGGTCACCCAGGAGACAAGGCCCTCGTACACGCCTATGTGCTGAACGACTTCGGTAAGGGCGAGGAAGCCTGGGTCGACGACCTCTGCCGGGCGGTGGCAGACCAGGCGCCGCTCCTGGCGGCCGGCGAGGATGCGAGCTTCCAGAACAAGGTCCACCTCGCCATGGCGGGACGGGGCTGGGACGACGTCAAGCAGGTCAACGCCCGCGATTGACCGCGGCAGCGACATCGGATTTCACGCAGGCCGACTGCGGTCGGCTTCGCGAACGGACAGGTGACCCATGGGCTTTAAATGCGGCATCGTCGGCCTGCCGAACGTCGGCAAGTCGACCCTCTTCAACGCGCTGACGCAGACGGCCGCCGCTCAGGCGGCGAATTACCCGTTCTGCACCATCGAGCCGAATGTCGGCGAGGTGGCGGTGCCGGACGCGCGCCTTGATGATCTGGCCAAGATCGCCGCCTCGAAGGAGATCATCCCGACGCGTCTCACCTTCGTGGACATCGCCGGCCTCGTGCGCGGCGCATCGAAGGGCGAGGGCCTCGGCAACCAGTTCCTAGCCAATATCCGCGAGGTCGATGCCATCGCCCATGTCGTTCGCTGCTTCACCGACGGCGACGTGACCCATGTCGAGGGCAAGGTCGATCCGGCTGCCGATATCGAGACCATCGAGACCGAGTTGATGCTTGCCGACCTCGATAGCCTGGAAAAGCGCGTCATCGCTCTGGAGAAGAAGGCCAAGGGTGCCGACAAGGAGGCCAAGGAAACACTCGACCTCGTCCAGCGCGCCCTGCCGCTGCTGCGCGAGGGCAAGCCGGCCCGTCTGGTCCAGCGCAAGCCCGACGAGGAGAAACTCTTCCAGAGCCTCGGCCTGATGACAGCGAAGCCTGTCCTCTACGTCTGCAATGTCGACGAGGGCGATGCCGACAAGGGCAATGCCTATTCTGAAGCGGTGATGGCCCGCGCGAAGGCGGAGGGCGCCAAGGCGGTGGTGGTTTCGGCCAAGATCGAGAGTGAGATCGCGGTGATGCCGCTGGCCGACCAGGGAGATTTTCTGGAGGCGGTCGGCCTCGCGGAGCCCGGGCTGAATCGCGTGATCCGCGCCGGCTACGAACTTCTCGGACTCATCACCTACTTCACGGTGGGTCCGAAGGAAGCGCGCGCCTGGACCATCGAAAAGGGCACCCGTGCGCCCGCGGCTGCCGGCGTGATCCACACGGATTTTGAGAAGGGCTTCATCCGGGCCGAGACCATCGCCTTCAACGATTACACCACCCTGAAGGGTGAGAGCGGTGCGAAGGAAGCCGGTAAGTTCCGCCTCGAGGGCAAGGAGTACGTGGTCCAGGACGGTGACGTCCTGCACTTCCGCTTCGCCAACTGAGCCAATCCGGGCCGGATCGCGCGCGAAACGGGTGCCACTCTGCGGGGCGGCATCGGTTTCGCGTCGTCCAGGTGCGAAGACGTTCAACGCCAGAGAGGCCCCGCATGCCCGGCATCACCTTCGAAGACTTCACCCCCGGGATGGCGATCGACGGTGGCCCTTTGACGGTCACCGAGGCCGAGATCGTCGCTTTCGCGGCGGAATTCGATCCGCAGCCGTTCCATCTCGATGCCGAGGCGGCCCAGGCGACGTTCGTGGGTCGGCTGATCGGCTCTGGATGGCAGACCGCCGGGTTCGGCATGCGACTCCTTCAGCGGCATGCGTTCCGCGGAGCGACCTCGATGGGCTCGCCTGGGATCGCCGAACTTCGCTGGATCCGGCCTGTCCTGCCGGGGGATGCCGTCAGCATATCGGTTCACGTCGAGTCGTGCCGGGCATCCAACACCAAGCCGGATCGCGGCTTCGTCGTCTTTGCGATGACCATCCTGAACCAGGATGGCGAGCCGGTGATGACCCAGAACTTCACGGTGATGTTTGCCCGTCGCGGAGCGACACCACTGCCGCCACGCAGGGTCGAAGCGCCGGACGACGCACCTCTCATCGAGTCCGCTGACGCCGAACCCTTGTGCTTCCTGGAAACGGCGCCCCTTGGCGCGGCCCGGGAACTTGGGGCGCATCGGTTCACGCCGGAGGCCGTCATGGCCTTTGCCCGGACCTACGACCCGCAAGCCTTCCACCTCGACCCCGAGGCGGCCCGGCAGACGCATTTCGGGGGGCTCTGCGCCTCGGGTTGGCATACGGCGGCCGCCTGGATGAAGCGTCTCCACATCACCCGTGGCCGCGACGTCGTCCATACCGCCCGCACCGGTCCGGTGCCGCAACTCGGGCCGTCACCGGGGTTTCGCGATATGCGCTGGCTCGCGCCGGTCTATGCCGGCGACACGATCCGCTACACCTGCACCCTGGTGGACAAGCGGGCCACCGCCTCACGACCGGGCTGGGGGCTCGCGACCCACCAGAACGTCGGCGTAAACCAGCGCGGTGAAACGGTTTTTTCCTTCACCGGCTCGGTTTTCTGGCAGTGGGCGCCCGGGGCGTGACGCCTCAGGCGGCCTTGCGGCGCTCCGGATAGAGCGACAGCAGGCCCTCGGAATCGGCCGACGCGACGCCGCGCTCGGTGATGATCCCGGTGACGAGGCGGCCCGGCGTCACGTCGAAGGCCGGATTGGCGACCGGGCTTCCGGGCGAGACCACTTCGATGGTGGCGAAGCCGCCATCGGACAGACGGCCCGTCAGGTGGGTGACCTCGCGACCATCGCGTTCCTCGATCGGAATCTCCCGCACGCCGTCATCGAGGGTCCAGTCGATCGTCGAGAAGGGCAGAGCCGCGTAGAACGGCACGTGATTGTCGCTGGCGGCGAGCGCCTTCAAGTACGTGCCGATCTTGTTGCAGACGTCGCCCGATGAGGTCGTGCGATCCGAACCGACGATGCAGATGTCGATCGCGCCGTGCTGCATCAGATGCCCGCCGGCATTGTCGGCGATGACGGTATGCGGGACGCCGTGGCCGTTGAGTTCGAAGGCGGTGAGCGCCGCACCTTGGTTGCGGGGGCGGGTTTCATCGACGAAGACATGGATCGGCACGCCGGCATCGTGCGCCACATAGATCGGCGCCAGGGCGGTGCCCCAATCCACCGTCGCGAGCCAGCCCGCGTTGCAATGGGTCAACACGTTGATCGGCCTGCCTTTTTCGCGATGCAGAGCGCTCAGGATCGCGGCGCCGTGCACCCCGATGGCGTGGCAGCTCGCGACATCTTCCTCCGCGATGCGCCCGGCTTCGGCATAGGCGAAGGCGGCGCGGTCGGCTTCCGGCACGGTGCGGAGCTTGGCGGCGACCCGGTCGAGGGCCCAGCGCAGGTTGATCGCGGTGGGGCGGGTCGCGGCGAGACGGTCGACCGCATGGTCGAGGCCTGCCTCGGTGGCGTCGGCCCGCAAGCCGAGGGCGAGACCGTAGGCGGCGGTGACGCCGATCAGCGGCGCACCGCGCACCACCATGGTGCGGATCGCCACGGCGGCGTCGTCCAGGGTCGCTAAGGTCTTGAGCTCAAAAGCGAAAGGCAGGCGGGTCTGATCGATCACCGCCACGGAGACGGCGTCCTCGGCGGGGAAGATGGTGCGGTAGGGCTTGCCGTCGATCTTCATGCAGCGTGTCCGGGTGCGGGTGGGCCGGGCCGAGCCGCCCTATCGAGAGAGGCGGGCGACGGAGGGTCCCGAGGAATCCGTCGCCTGTATACCAGCGCCTTTCAGGGGCGTGGTATACACGAGCGTCGCGTCGCGGTCGCGGGGCCTACGCCGCCCGCGCGAGCAGCTTCGCTTTCTCCTGGGCAAAGGCCCAATCGAGCCACGGCGTCAGGGCCTCGAGATCCGAGCGCTCGACCGTGCCGCCGCACCAGATCCGCAAGCCGGCGGGGGCGTCGCGATAGGCGCCGATGTCGTACGCGATGCCGTCCCGGTCGAGGGTGTCGGCGATGCCCTTGGCGACGGCGCCGACGGCGGCATCACCGAGCGCCAGCACGTCGGGATCGGCGATGACGAGGCAGACGCCCGTGTTGCTGTAGGTGCCGGCATCGGCCGCGAGGTGGTCGATCCAGGGCGTGCGTGCCACCCAGTCGTGGATGATTCGGGCGTTGGCGTCGGCCCGGGCATGCAGCGCCGGGAGGCCGCCGATTCGCTCGGCCCATTTCAGGGTGTCGAGATAATCCTCGACCGCCAGCATCGAGGGCGTGTTGATGGTGTCGCCCTTGAAGATCCCCTCGATGAGCTTGCCGTCCTTGGCCAGGCGGAACACCTTCGGCACGGGCCAGGCCGGGACGTTGCCCTCGATGCGGGCGACGGCGCGGGGGGAGAGCACGATCATGCCGTGCGCGGCCTCGCCGCCCATGACCTTCTGCCAGGAGAAGGTGACGACATCGAGCTTGGCCCAGTCGAGCGGCATCGCGAAGGCCGCCGAGGTGGCGTCGCAGATGATGATGCCCTCGCGGTCGGCGGCGATCCAGTCGCCGTTCGGCACGCGAACGCCGGCGGCGGTGCCGTTCCAGGTGAAGATGACGTCGTTGTGCCGCGTATCCACCGCCGACAGGTCGGGCAGGATTCCGTAGGCGCCGACATGGACGCGCGGCGCGATCTTGAGTTCCTTCAGGGCGTCGGTGACCCATTCCAGGCCGAACGCCTCCCAGGCCACGACCTCGACGGTCTTCGGACCGAGCATCGACCACATCGCCATCTCGACGGCGCCGGTGTCGGAGGCCGGCACGATGCCGATCCGGTAATCGGCCGGCACCTGCAGCACGGTGCGGGTCAGGTCGATCGCCTCGGCGAGCTTGGCCTTGCCGACGGCCGAACGATGCGAGCGGCCGAGAGGCGCGTCCGAGAGGGCGTCGAGGCTCCAGCCGGGACGTTTGGTGCAGGGGCCGGAGGAGAAGTTCGGCACGCGGGGGCGCGTGGCGGGTCGGTTGGTCACGGACGTCATCCTTCCAGATGAGAGCTCCTAGGCGGGGAGGAGTGGCCCGGAGACGCCAATGGACCCGCGTCGCACCGGACGCAAGCGCTCGCCGGACCGCCGATGGGCGAACCTACACTCGACCAGGGCCGGGCGGCACCGCAGAGCCGGGGAGTGCCGGCGGCCCGGGCCGAGACGAGGCCGCCCGACATCGCGCCCGCCTCAAGGCTGTGCAGCCCGGTTGGGCAAGGTCGCGAAAATGCCGCCCGCCAGAAACGTGACAATTCCCAGAATGATGACGGTCTCGCGAAAGGCATGAACGTAACCCAGTGGCGTTTCGTCGAGCAGGAAGGCATTCATCAGCAGCGTTGCGATGGCGATTCCAAAGCTCATCGAAAAATACTGCATCGTCGATGCCATGGAGGACGCCATGGCGATATCATGCTCACGAATATCGGTATAAATCAGCGTGTTCATCACGGTGTATTGAAGCCCCGTGAGGCAGCCATAGAGAAACATGTAAACGGTGAGAACCAGGGCGCCCGTGCTTGGGCTCAATGCTGCGAATCCGCCGACCGATAAGGCCACGAGCGTCGTGTTCACCAGCAGGAACGGTTTGTATCCGTAGCGGACCAGCAGTCGATCAACCAACCGTTTGGCAACGATCGATCCGATCGCTTGCGGAACAAGCATCAGGCCGGCTTCCGCGGGCGACCATGCGCAACCGACCTGAAGGAAGATCACCTGTATCAAGAACAGGCCGGAGATTCCGAGCCGTGCGAGCAGGTTTCCCGCCATCGCGACGGCGACGCTGCGCACCCGGAACAGTGCGAGGTCGACGAGAGGATGCCGACAGTGTCGGCTCCAGGCGATGTAGATCGCGAACAGGACGATCGCGCCGGCCAAGCCGGTCACCCCTTGCCACCGGGACGCCACGACGTTCTCGGAACTGTCGAGGAGCAGGACCGATCCCGCTCCGAAGAGCGCGAAGCCAAGGGTGTCGAACCGTTTCCACGCGACCGCCCGGACGTCGATCATGTGCCGATTGTTGACGATCAGCGCGAAAATCCCGATCGGGACATTGATGAAGAAGACCATGCGCCAGGAGATGTACTGCGCCAGAACCCCGCCCGCGAACGGTCCGATCGTGGCTCCGACCAGTCCCACCGTCGCGACGGTGCTGATCGTGGCGACCAGCCTCTTCGGATCGATGCTGCGGACCATGACATATCGGCCGACGGGAAGGAGGGCGGCGCCACCGATCCCTTGCAGGACCCGAGCGGCGACCAACTGTGACACGCTCGTGGCGAGCCCGCAGAGAAGGGAGGCGGCGGTGAAGACGACGATCGCGCCGCCGAAGATGCGCTTCGTTCCGTAGCGCTCGCACAGCCACGGTGTCGCCGGAATACAGACGGCCAGCGTCAGAACGTAGGCCGTGAGGACCGGATGCAGTTCCAGCGGGACGGTCGAAAGCGCGGACGCGATGATCGGAATCGCGGCATTGACGATCGTGGCATCGACGGCCTGCATGAACGCGCCGGTCGATACGAGCAGGAGCAGCCAGAAACGGCGCTCGCTTTCCGGTCCTTCAGGCATCCCCACCTTGTCCTGCTCGATATGCGGAACCGACGGATGCGATGTCGTCCCGATTGGCGCGCCGTTGGGGTGGGAAACCCATCATGGAATCGGGGCCGCACAGTCGGTGAGGGCTGTCCGACATCGAGAATCCGCGAGATCGGATTGCGCAGAGCGGTCCGGAGGCATCGCCGTTCCGGCCATGCCTATAGGCTGAACTGTCATGTGTATAGCAGGTTTGCACGTGAGAAATAGCCCGCTCGAAGGGGGCGAGGATTGTCGTGTTCTCGACTCGGCCGCGTTCTATTGATCCTGGTTCAGCAATTCCGCGCGTATCCGTCCTGTTGTGCGCTCTGCCGCTCTCGGGTTCGTCCGGGTCGAGTCACAAACCAGACGCCTGATCAAAGATCGTCGACAATCGATCGTCGAACCAAATGTCGGGTTTGTCTTTCGATGTTCTGCTCGATCATTTCTGGTGACAGCGTCACCGAAGGAAAGATCACGGCGTTAGGAATGCCTGCGCCGTTCGACAGGCGTGTGGAGATTGTGGCGATCGGGCCTGCGCCAAACCTTCGTTCGATCCCGCTTGATCGCATGATCGATGCGCGCTCGGCATGGCTCGGATGCCGGACCCGCGCGGCAATTCCTGCGTGCATTCTCCAGCCGCGACGTTTGCCGCGCCCGCGAGGCGATACGGGCGCCGAAGCCCACGGTTCAAGCGGCCACAAACGCCAGACTATCGCCCAGACGGTACTTTCGGCGCCCGAGCCTCCACGGTCTTTTGTCGACCGTCACCAGCGTTTCACAAATGTTCGCTAGACAAATTCCATACCAGGATTTTCTTATAGCCAAATCTATATAAGTATAAAATATTTTACGATCAGAAAATATCTCCAAACGCTGCACGCCATCCCCGGAAACAGAATAAAACTCGATCTGAGAAAGAGACTACAATGCTTCTTCGTATGTCTGGCGTGTCCGCACTTGTGCTGGCTGCTTCCTTCAGTCCGGCGCAAGCGCAAAGCTTGAACACGCTACCGCAGCGGGAGGGGGCCCAGGTGCTGAACGGCATCTTGAGCCTTCCGCGGAAGACCTATCTGGAGAGCTTGCAGCGCACGATCGAGTTCAATCGTAGCGCCAGCCCGGCGCGATTCGACAAGGCGGTGATCGATGCCAACAGCTACGATCTCCGCTTCTTCGGGACGAAGGCCGCCAATTTCCTGCAGGCGGTCCCGAGCGGCAGCCCGACCCCGGTCGGCAACGCGCTCGACTTCATCTCGAAGACCGCCAACGGCCGCGTCGGCGGTGACAGCGGCGTGCTCAAATTGTACTATGGAGCCATCAACACCTACGGCACGGTCTTCGGCCTGACTCAGCCGGGCGTTCCCAATTCCCAGGGCAATCCGAGGCCGTTCCAGGTCAGCAGCGAGATCAAGCTCGACCCGCGCTACGGCCTGGTTCAGAGCAGCAATTCGGCGGCCTTTCCCAGCGGACACTCGACCGCCGCCAACACCAACGCCCTCCTCTACGCGGTGATGGTACCGGAACTCTACCAGCGTTCGTTGACGAAAGCGGCCGAGTTCCAGAACAGCCGCCTCGTGCTCGGCGTGCACTATGCCCTCGACGTCATCGGCGGCCGGATTCTCGCCTTCCAGGAAACCACGAAGCTCCTGAACAATACGCCCGGCTATCTGCAGCCCGGCGAAGATTTTGCGGCAACCGTCGCGCAATCTGCCCAGGCGCTGAACAGCTATATCCGGGCGCAATGCGGCCTCGGCGCCGGGGAGTGCGCCGCGCAGAGCCCGAACGAGTACAGCGACAAGGCGAAGAACAAGGCTTTCTACGAAAACACGCTGACCTATGGCCTGAGTCCGGTCGGCCCCACCGACCTCGCGCCGGTGGTCCCGGTGGGCGCCGAGGTCCTCCTGGCCACCCGTTTTCCCTATCTCAGCGCCGAACAGCGCCGCGACGTGCTCGCGACCACCGAACTCGCCTCGGGTCAACCCCTCGATGACGGCAGCGGCTGGGCCCGGCTGAACCTGTTTGCGGCCGCCGACGGATACGGTGCGTTCAACGGCCCGATCCGGGTCGTCATGGATGCGGCCAAGGGCGGGTTCTCGGCTTATGACAACTGGGGCAATGATATCGGCGGGTCCGGCTCATTGACCAAGGACGGCACCGGCACGCTCGCGCTGAGCGGCAACAACACCTACGCGGGCGGGACGACCGTCCTCGGGGGTACGCTCATCGGACAGGCCCGCGCCTTCGGTACGGGGACGATCACCGACAACGCCGTCGTCATCCTCGATCAGGCCGCGGATGCCACCATGGCCAACACCATCAACGGCACCGGCCGCCTGACCAAGATCAATGCCGGCCGGCTGACCCTCACCGGAAGCGGCACCCTTTCCGGTCCCCTCTCGGTGCTGGAAGGTGGTCTCGCGGTCAACGGATCGTTCGCGAACGCGCCCGTCATGGTCGGGTCCGGGGCGAGCCTCGGAGGCACGGGGACGATCGGGACCGTGACGGCGCTGTCGGGCGGTACCGTCGCGCCGGGCAATTCCATCGGGACTCTGTCCGTGGCCGGAAACGTCGCCTTCGCGGCCGGCGCCACCTATCAGGTCGAGGCCAATGCCGCCGGGCAGGCGGACCGGATCGCTGCCGGAGGTCAGGCGACGCTGTCGGGCGGCACCGTTCAGGTGCTGGCCGCCTCCGGTGCCTACAACCCCCGCACCACCTACACGATCCTCACTGCCACGGGCGGCGTCTCGGGCCAGTTCGCCGGGGTGACTTCCAACCTCGCCTTCCTGACCCCGACCCTTCGTTACAGCCTGTCCGACGTCGACCTGACGCTCACCCGCAACGACGTGCCGTTCGCCGCGAGCGCCACCTCCCGCAACGGCATGGCGGTCGCCAACGCGATCCAGGCGGCCGGGACGGGCCGGATCTACGACGCTGCCGTAGGGTTCACCGCCTCGGAGGCCGCGGGCGGCTTCCGTGCCCTCGCGGGCGGCATCCATGCCAGCACCGTCTCCACCGCCTACGAGACCGCCTTCTTCGTGCGTGAAGCGGTCCTCGACCGCCTGCGCTGGGGCAACCCCGGCACCGGCCTGGATTACGGCACCCTGCCGTCCGCCTACACGGCCGATCTGCCGGGCCGCTCGCCGGCGGTGGCGAGCGTGCCCATGCGGATCCTGGACCCGCAGGTGGTCGGGCTCTGGGGCCAGGGCTTCGGCGCGTTTGGCAGCGCGAAGGGCGGCGGCAACGCCTTCGATATGAACCGGCAGATCGCCGGCTTCGCCACCGGTGCGGACCTGCAACTGCCGAGCGGCCTGCGCCTGGGCGTGGTTGGCGGCTACACCGAGGCCTACCTGGACAGCGCCGGACGAGCCGGCGGCACCAGGGACGCGGAGAGCGCCGCGCTCAAGAGCGGGTTCGGCGGCGTCTATGGCGGCTACGCGGTCGGCCCGCTCTCGCTGCGGTTGGGCGCGATCTATGCCGGCACGGACACGCGCACCCGACGGGCGGTGCCGTACGGGCTGTCGAGCACGCTGGGCGGCCACGGCGGCGGCTACACGGTCCAGGGCTTCGGTGAGATCGGGTGGAAGATCGCGCTGGGAGCGCCGATCGCGGCGGTGCTGGTGTCGAAGGATGGCGGGACCGGTGCGGGCGTGCCGCTGGTGGCGACCTATGTCGAGCCCTTCGTGGGCGGAGCCTATGTGGGCGTCCGGCGCGATGCCTTCACGGAGACGGGCGGCGCGGCCGCACTGGCGAGCGCGGCGGCGGATTACGGCGTCGGCGCCACCACGGTGGGCGTGCGGGGACAGACGGGCCTGGATCTCGGGCTGGGCTTGCCGGTGACGGTGCGGGGTCTCGCGGGCTACCGGTGGGCGTTCGGGGACGTGGTGCCGAAGGCGCTGCTGACCTTCGCCACGGGTCCGGCCTTCCTCAGCGCGGGCGTGCCGATCGACCGGGACGCGTTCGTGGCCGAAGTCGGCCTGGACGTCGCGGTGGCACCGAATGCCAGCCTGGGCGTAGCCTATACCGGCCAGACCGGCAGCCGGGCGCAGGACCAGGCCGTCAAGGGGAACTTCGTCTGGCGCTTCTGATCCCCCGGCCCGACGCGGTTCGATCCGCGTCGGGTCCCGCCGCGGGCGGACGGGTCCGAGCGGGACGTCAGCCCTTCGCCGGCCGGAGCAGATCCGGCCGGCGCTCGCGGGTGAGGCGCAGGGCCTCGGCCTGACGCCAGCGGGCGATGGCACCGTGGTTGCCCCCGGTCAGCACGTCGGGAATGGCCCGGCCCTCCCAGTCGCGGGGGCGGGTGTAGTGCGGATATTCGAGCTGCCCGGTCTCGAAGCTCTCCTCGACCCCCGAGGCGTGCTTGCCCATCACGCCGGGGAGCAGGCGCACGCAGGCATCGAGCACCACCAGGGCGGCGATCTCCCCGCCGGAGAGGATGTAGTCGCCGATCGACACCTCCTCCAGGCCGCGACCGGCGATGACCCGCTCATCGACGCCCTCGAACCGGCCGCAGACGACGACGAGGCCGGGGCCTTCGCTCAAGGCCCGGACCCGTGCCTGGGTCAGCGGTCGGCCACGGGGACTCATGAGCAGGCGCGGGCGCGGATCGTCCGGCGGAGCGGCGGCGTCGATGGCGGCGGCGAGCACATCGCAGCGGAGCACCATGCCGGCGCCACCCCCGGCCGGGGTATCGTCCACCGCCCGGTGGCGTCCCAGGCCGTGCTCGCGGATGTCGCGCGCCTCCAGGCTCCAGGTGCCCCGCGCAAGCGCCTCGCCGGACAGGGACAGCCCGAGCGGCCCGGGAAACATCTCCGGGTAGAGGGTGAGGATCGTGGCGGTCCAGGGTCGGCTGGACCCGGCGTCGGGCGAGGGGACGGTCATGCCGCTTGATGGCGCGCGGAGATGCGCCGGGTCAACGTGGCACCGAACCGTTCGGGGTGGGTTGTCCCGCCATGGTCCTGTCCGGCATCGCCCATCTCCGCTCTCCCCTCGTCCGATCGCTCGCCCTGGCGGCGGCGCTCTCCGGGGCCGGCGTGATCACACCGGATACGACGCAGGCGGCCGAACCGCTGGCGCCGCCCGGCGCGCCCGCGACCGCGTTTCCCAAGCCCGACCGGCCCGTCGCCGAGATCGTGGCGCCGCTCTGGGCCTCCGAATCGCAGCGCGATTCGGTCGACGAGGTCGGGCAGGTGATGCGGCTGATGGGCATCGCCCCGGGCCAGAGCGTCGGCGATATCGGGGCGGGCAGCGGCTATTACACGGTGCGGATGGCCGAGCGGGTCGGCCCCCAGGGGCAGGTCTATGCCGAGGATGTCACGCCACGCTACCTGGCGGGGCTCGAGACCCGGATCGCCAAGAGCGCCCTGACCAACGTGACGGTTGTGCGCGGCGAGCCGCACGATCCGCGCCTGCCGGCGGGCTCCCTCGATGCCGCCGTGCTGGTCCACATGTATCACGAGATCGCCCAGCCCTTCGGCCTGTTGCACAACCTCGCGCCCATGATGAAGCCGGGTGGCAAGGTCGGAATCGTCGATGCGGACGACGTGCCCGCGCGCCATGGAACGCCGCCGAAACTGCTGGCCTGCGAACTGGCCGCCGCCAGCTACCGCCAGACCGGATTTTCCGTGCTCGAGGGCGGCGTCGGCTACCTCGCGATCTTCGCGGCGCCGCGACCCGAGGACAGGCCGGACCCGGCTTCGATCCGGCCCTGCCGGGATGACACCACGCGCGCGGGCCGGCGATAGCCCGGGGCCTGGAGCGCGGTTCGGGCGATCCCCGGGCGACGATCCCCCGGACGCTGGCACGGCGCGACGCGGGGGAAGGTCGTCGTGAGACACGCTGAGGTTGTCGTTACCAAAAGGGGTGGTGGGCCGGCCTGAGCGCAGGCTGGAATCATTCTGTGCGTGGTATCGCCTTGTGGGCTTTACAACCAGGGGATGATTCCGACGATGCGCCTGGTGGCCGGCTTTTGGCGTCGTCTCGATGCGACCAGCGCCTGGATCGGCCTCGGCATTCTCGCGCCCCTCGGCATGCTCGTCGTTTCCGGGACGATGCTGCTCAACCTGCGCGACGACGCGTGGGAGAAGGCGCAGCAGACGTCGCGCAACCTGCTTCAGGTGATCGAGCGCGACATTGCCCGCAACATCGAGGTGATCGACCTGGCCCTGCGCGGCGCGGTCGAGAACCTGTCGGCGCCGGGCTTTGCCGCCCTCGGCCCGGAGCTGCGCCAGCTCATCCTGTTCGACCGCGCGGTCACCACCCGCGACATGGGCGTGATCCTGGTGATCGACGAGGCGGGCAATACCCTCTACGACGCCAATGCTGTGCCGGCGCGCCAACTCAACAACGCCGATCGCTCCTATTTCCGCATCCATCGCGACCATCCCGATATCGGGCTCGACATCAGCGAGCCGGTGATCTCCCGGTTCCTCGGCGTTCCGGTGGTGGTGCTGAGTCGACGGATCGCCAAGCCGGACGGCAGCTTCGGCGGCGTGGTGCAGGCCTCCCTGAAGCTCACCTATTTCAGCAGCCTGTTCGAAAACCTCGCGCTCGGGACCAAGGGGGCGATCAACCTCTACCGGGCGGACGGCACGCGCCTGGTGCGGTATCCCCCCTGGGACGGAACGCTGGGGAAGAGCGTCGCCGACTCGCCCGTCTTCCAGCACCTCGTCCGGGTGGGGCACGGCAGCTTCGTCGGCCCCACGATCCAGAACATGGGGTCGCGGCTCCACACCTTCATGCGGATCGGCGACCTGCCCCTCATCCTCGACGTGACCCTGGCGCCGGAGGAGATCGAGGCCGAGTGGCGCGGGCGGGCGGCGGTGCTGGGCGGCGTGCTGCTGATCCTGTGTGGGCTCACCGCCGGTCTGTCGCTGCTGTTCGGGCGCGAATTGCGGCGGCGCGCCCGGATGCAGGAGGAACTGGTCCGCCTGTCGCGCACCGACGCCCTGACTGGATTGCCGAACCGACGCCGGTTCGAAGAGGCCTTGGCGGGGATCGGTGGGGTGGGCATCGGTGGGGTGGGCATCGGTGAAGCCGGGGCGGTGGAATCGATGTCGCCGTTCCCCCTGTCGCTCCTGGTCATCGATGCCGACCACTTCAAGGCGCTCAACGACCGCTATGGCCACGCCGTCGGCGACGAGGTGCTGAAAGGCCTCGCGCGCTGCCTCGAAGCCAGCGTCGCCCGCGCCGGCGACCTCGTGTGCCGGGTCGGCGGCGAGGAATTCGTGGTGCTGCTTCCCGGAAGCGACGGTCTGGGCGCCGCCCGTGTCGCGGCCCGCATCCACGCGGCGGTCGGCCGCCTCGATCTCGCCGTCTCGGGCATCGCGGCGGGCACGCTGACGGTCAGCATCGGCGTGGCGAGCAGCGACGACGTCGAACCGGGGATGTGGTCGCTGAGCGACCTCTATCGTGCCGCGGATGCCGCCCTCTACGCCGCCAAGGCGGACGGGCGGAACCAGACCCGCCATGCCGACCCTTCGGGCGGGTCCGCTGCTTCGGATGACGCGGCATTTTTCGAGCGGCGCACTTCGACGATGCTGTCCGACCCGGACGGAGCGCCGGCGTCCGGGTCCGTCGCCCGCGACCGGTCGAGGGAGGAGGGTCCGTTCTCCGGTGGTTCGGGCTGAGGTGACGCTGTCGCGGCGCTGCCCACGGCCTCCCGCGCCTCCGGGACCGATGTGCTTACGCACGGTGCTCGCGAGACCGACCAAGCCGCGCTTCGACTTCGACATCTACGATAGGGACGGCGAACGTCGGGCCTTCACCGTTTCGGTGACGAACGCGGCGTGTCACCCGGTCCGTTCGGCCTCCCTGTCGTATGGGGGACGCTGGCCGATCCGATGATCCTCCCCGAGCGTCACCGGATCGGCAGTTCCCGCTAAACGGGTTCCTCAGACGGGTTCCTCGGGCGGGCGCGGCTGGGCCGGAGCGAACAGGTCCTCCGGCGGATCGATCACCACGCGGCCCCCGGCGATGTCGAGGTCCGGCACGAAGGCCTTGGTGAAGGGCAGGAGGGCGGTGGCGCCGCCCTGGGCCGGCTTGATTTCGAGAAGGTCGCCGCCGCCGTAATTCGGCACGTCCGCGACGGTGCCCAGCACCGTGCCCTGCGTGTCGACCACGTCGAGGCCGACGAGATCGGCGGTGAAGAACTCGTCCTCCTCCGCCACGGTGCCGAGGCGTTCGCGCGGCAGATACAGGGCGAGGCGGTTGAGACCCTCCGCGCCGGTGCGGTCGCCGACGCCCTTGACGCGCGCGACCAGGAGGTCGGGGGAGGCACCGCCGGCCTGCCGGACATCGGTGAGTTCGATGCGGCGGCCATCGGCGCCGATCAGCGGCCCGTAGGACGCGATGGCCTGCGGGTCGCCGGTGTAGGATTTCAGCCGGACCTCGCCGTTGAGCCCGTGCGCCCGCCCGAACTCGCCCATCTGGACGAGACTCGGGTCGGTCGGCGGCAGAGGCGCGTCGACCTCCGCCTTGGGCCGGTGGGGCGAGGTGGCCGCCTCGCTGCCGATGCGGCCGGGCCGCGCACGGCGGCCGCCGTCACCGTGGGTCGATAGGCCTCCGGGACGACGCGCCATGCGGGGGACCTCAGGCCGCGGCGTCTTCGGCCGGGGCAGCGGCCTTCTCGGCGCGCTTGGCGGCGCGCTCCTTGGCCTTCTCGCCCGGCTCGGCCTTCTGCGGGTTGTTGCGCGCGGGGCGCTTGGCGAGGCCGGCGGCGTCGAGGAAGCGCAGGACGCGGTCCGTCGGCTGCGCGCCCTTGGCGAGCCAGGCCTGGATCTTGTCGGCTTCGAGCACGATGCGGGCCGGATCGTCCTTGGCCTTCATCGGGTCGTAGACGCCGACCTTGTCGATGAAGCGGCCGTCGCGCGGGGCGCGGGCGTCGGCGACGACGATGCGGTAGTACGGGCGCTTCTTGGCGCCGCCACGGGTCAGGCGGATCTTGAGGGACATTTATTTCTCCTGATGAGGGGGTGTTGCGTGTGTCGGATGAGGCGTCCGGTGGGCAGAGAGGAGCGGAGAAGACGCAGGTCCCTTCGCTCGTCGCTGCGCACCGGCGCCCCGGTGCTACTTCTTCTTCCCGAACGGGAAGCCGCCGAGGCCCGGAAGCCCCTTCGGCCCGCCGAGGCCTGGCAGGCCCGGCATCTTGCCCCCGAGGCCCGGAGGCGTGGGGGGGAGCTTGCCGCCGAGCTGCTTCTGCATGTCGGCGATCATCTCCGGCGTGGGCTCCGCCATGCCGGGGGGCAGGCCGGGCATACCGCCCATTCCACCGCCGCCGCCCATGCCGAACATCGAGCCCAGCGCCTGGCCGATGCCGCGCTTGCCCGAGCCCATCGCCTTCATCATGTCGGCCATGGTCCGGTGCATCTTGAGGAGCTTGTTCAGCTCCTCCACCTTCGTCCCCGAACCCGCCGCGATGCGCTTCTTGCGGGAATTCTTGAGCAGGTCGGGATTCTTGCGCTCCTGGGCGGTCATCGACGAGATGATGGCCCGCTGGCGCTTGAACATGTTCTCGTCGAGGTTGGCGCTCTCGACCTGCTTCTTCATCTGGCCCATGCCCGGAAGCATGCCCATCAGGCCGCCGATGCCGCCCATCTTCTCCATCTGGGCGAGCTGCATCGACAGGTCGTCGAGGTCGAACTTGCCCTTGCGCATCTTCTCCGCGGTGCGGAGCGCCTGCTCGTGGTCGATGGTCTCGGCCGCCTTCTCGACCAGTGAGACGATGTCGCCCATGCCGAGGATGCGGTTGGCGACGCGGGAGGGATGGAATTCCTCCAGGGCGTCGACCTTCTCGCCGGTGCCGACGAGCTTGATCGGCTTGCCGGTGACGGCGCGCATCGACAGGGCCGCGCCGCCGCGCGAATCGCCGTCCATGCGGGTCAGCACGATGCCGGTGACGCCGAGGCGCTCGTCGAAGGCGCGGGCGGTGTTGACCGCGTCCTGGCCGGTGAGCGCGTCGGCGACCAGCAGCACCTCGTGCGGGTTGGTGGCGGCCTTGACCTCGGCCGCCTCCGCCATCAGCGCCTCGTCGAGGGTGATGCGGCCGGCGGTGTCGAGCATCACCACGTCGAAGCCGCCAAGGCGGGCGGCGTCCATGGCGCGCTTGGCGATCTGCACGGCCGACTGGCCGGCAACGATCGGCAGGCTCTCGACCTCGACCTGCTTGGCCAGGATCGCCAGCTGCTCCATGGCAGCCGGGCGACGGGTGTCGAGGGAGGCGAGCAGAACCTTGCGCTTGTCGCGGGCGACGAGGCGGCGGGCGATCTTGGCCGTGGTGGTGGTCTTGCCCGAGCCCTGCAGGCCGACCATCAGGATGGCGACGGGGGCGGGGGCGTTGAGATCGATGATGCCGGCTTCCGAGCCCAGCATCGCCACCAGCTCGTCGTTGACGATCTTGACGACCATCTGGCCGGGCGTGACCGACTTCAGCACGACGGCGCCGACGGCCTTCTCGCGCACCTTCTCGGTGAAGCCGCGCACCACCTCGAGGGCGACGTCGGCCTCCAGCAAGGCGCGGCGGACCTCTCGCAAAGCCGCGGTGACGTCGGCTTCGGTGAGGGCGCCGCGGCGCGTCAGGCCGGAGAGAATTCCGGAGAGGCGATCGGACAGGCCTTCGAACATGCGTCAGGCTCCCTGAACCGGCATCGTCTGCATCGTCGGAGCGATCACTGGTTGACGCCCGCGCTCTCGGCCCGCCGCGCCTGCAGCGCATCCTCGAAGCCGCGGATCGCCTTGGCGAACTTGTCGCGGCATTCCGGATTGCAGAAGCCCACCACGGCGCCGTTGTAGAGGGTGAGCGAATCCGCCGCGATCGGCTTGCCCGACCACGGGCAGGTATCGTTCACCGCATCCTCGATGCGCAGGGGCGTCTTCGCGGGGGCGTTGGGCATCGGGACTCGACGACGACGTGTGAACCGGAACCGACGCCCTGTTCTCCAACGCGAAACCCGCCCGAGGGCGCATCGCGCTGTCGGGCGTTGACCTCCGGCCTCACAGGGCCGGTCGGCGTTCGTGTTGACGATCAAACCGTCGCATGAATGCGATGGCGGTTAATCCGATGAGGGGGTGAAGTCAAGTTTTGCGCCTGCTCGGCGATCCGCCGCCCGCCAAGCCTCATACTCAGTTGTTCGGGACGACCCGGCTATGCGTTTGCCTTGAGCCATCAGGACGAAGGGAGCGTCGATGGACGCCCACACCCTGACCCTGCTGCTGTTCCTCTGCGGCGCTCGCGCACTGGGTCTGTGCCCCTGTGGCTGGCCCGTCGCGTGCCTTGAGCCGGGCCGAGCCGCCTACGACGGCGCCGTCGGGAGACCCGGGAGGGCGGTGAGCGACGGGTCCGAAAACGCCATCGCCTTGAACAGGCTGCCCATGCCGCGCCGGGAGGGGTCGGTCAGGCGGGCCACCGCTGCCGTGATCGCATCGCGCTGGGCCGGGCTGGCGTCGCGGCCGAGGCGTTCGGCGCGCTCGCGCAGGCCCAGGGCGGCCAGAACGTCGCGCTGGTCGGCCGGGCCGTGCAGGGTCGCGCCCTCGACGCGGGCGGCGCGGCCCAGGGCGGAAAAGTCCACATGGGTGGTCAGGTCGGCCTCGCCGGGCGTGGCGAGGGGCGGCACGAAACCGTGGCCGCGCATCGCCTGCAGCGAATCGCCGAACCCGGGCCGGACATGGCCGTAATCGATGATCAGGGCCGCGCCCCGGTCGGCGACGAGGCGACGGGCGAGGCTGCGCACGATCTCGAGGGCGGCGCTCGGCAGGGTCATCAGCACCCCGTCCGGACCGGTGGCGGTGATGCGGGTGTCGGGCTCGGCGGCGAGGCCGAAGACGAGGGCGGTCCCGTCCGGGGCGAGGCCCACGAGGCGCTCGAACCAGCCGCGCGCGGTGCGCTGGAACTGGCGCACGGGGAGCGCGTCGAAGAACTCGTTGGCGATGACGAGGGTCGGCGCGCGCGGGAGGGTATCGATGCTGTCGTGCCAGGTCGGCGCGGCGGCCGCGAGGCGTGTCGCCTGCACTTCGCGCAGGACCGGGCTGGTCTCGACGAGGTGCAGGGCGGGGCGGAGTGTCGGGGCGGCGCGTGACAAGGCCCGGAGCGCGTCCTGCATCAGGGTGCCGCGCCCGGGGCCGAGTTCCACCAAAGCGAGATCGGGCGGCGCGCCCATCGCGCCCCAGGTCGCCGCGATCCAGATGCCGATCAGCTCGCCGAACATCTGGCTGATCTCGGGGGCGGTGATGAAGTCGCCACTCGCGCCGAGCGGGTCGCGGGTGCGGTAATAGCCGTAGACCGGATGGCCGAGGCAGAGGGTCATGTAGCGGTCGAGCCCGATCGGACCCGAGGCCAGGATCTCGTCGCGAATCGCGGCGAAGAGCGGACTCGTCACGCCGCGTCGGCCTTCGCCGGATTGGCGGCGCTGGCGGTGCTCGCGGGGGGCAGGTCCTCCACCGCGACACGCGGGCGGGTGGTGCCGCGCAGCGCCATCACGATGGCGGCGAGCCCGACGAGCGCCATGGGGACACACAGCACCATCCCCATGGTGATACCGCCCGTGGACCAGTTCTCGGTGCCGAACAGGTAGCCGAGCTGGCGGTCCGGCTCGCGGAAGAACTCGCAGAAGGTCCGGGCCAGGGCATAGCCGAGGACGAAGATGCCGCCCATCAGGCCGGGCTTGCGGAAGCCGTAGGCGCGCACCGCCAGCGCCATCACGACGAACATCAGGGCGCCCTCGGTGGCGGCCTCGTAGAGCTGGCTCGGATGCCGGGGCAGGGGGCCGCCGGAGGGAAACACCACCGCGTAGGCGAAGTCCGGGGCGATGCGCCCCCACAATTCGCCGTTCACGAAATTGGCGATGCGGCCGAAGAACAGCCCGATCGGCACCACCACGCCGGCGATGTCGAGGAAGGTGAAGGGCTGGAGCTTGCGGGCGCGGGCGAACAGCAGCATCGCCAGCACGGCGCCCAGGAAACCGCCGTGGAAGGACATGCCGCCGTTGCGGATGGCCAGGATCTCGATGGGGTCGGAGAGGTAGAGCGGCAGGTTGTAGAACAGTACGTAGCCGATGCGCCCGCCGAGCACGACGCCGAGCGCCACCCAGACGATGAGATCGTCGATGTCGGTGAGGGTCGGGCGCCGCACCACGCCCCAGTAGCGGTCCGCCGCCACCAGCCGACGGGCGTAGTACCAGCCGCCGAGCAGGCCCACGATGTAGGCCAGCGCGTACCACTTGATGGTGATCGGCCCGATCGCCACCGCTACGGGATCGATGGCGGGGAAGGGCAGGGCGAGGAGCGGCGGCATGGCGAGGCGTCCCGGTTGACCCGGGGCATTGGAGCCAAGCCCGCCGGGGGGTCAAGGCCGCTGAGGACATGGCTGACGAAGCAGGGCAGGCGAGCACAGCCGGCCCTGGTCGCGTGGGGTCGGGCGCGCGCCTCAGGCGGCCCGCACGGTGGCGAGGAAGGTGCCGACCTCGGTGCGCAGGTGCTCGGACTGGCGCGACAGGTCCGCCGAGGCGCGCTGGACCTGGGCCGCCGTGGCGCCGGCCTCCGCCGCCGCATGCGCCACCGCCTCGATGTCCTGGCTCATCGCCCCGGTGCCGGCCGAGGCCTGGCCCATGTTGCGGACGATCTCCTGGGTGGTGACACCCTGCTCCTCGACCGCCGCAGCGATGCTGCTGGTGACGACGCTCATGCTCTCGATGCGGGTGACGATGCTGCGGATCGCCCCGGTGGCGCCGGTGGTGGCGGAACGGATCGCCTCGACCTGCTCGGCGATCTCGGTGGTGGCGCGGCTGGTCTGCTCGGCGAGGTTCTTCACCTCCGAGGCGACCACGGCGAAGCCGCGCCCGGCCTCGCCGGCCCGGGCCGCCTCGATGGTGGCGTTGAGCGCCAGGAGGTTGGTCTGGCTGGCGATCTGCGAGACGAGGCCGACCACGTCGCCGATCCGGGTCGCGGCCTCGGACAGGGTCTGCATGGTGGCGGCGGTGCGGCCCGCCTCCTCGACGGCCTGACCCGACATGGCGGAGGCCTGCTCCACCTGCCGGCCGATCTCACCGACCGTGGCGCCGAGTTCCTCGGCCGCCACCGCCACCGCGTTGACGTTGCCGGCGGTCTCCTGCGCGGTCGCCGCGACCGAGCTGGAGCGACGGGCGGTGCCGGCCACCGCCTCGGTCATGCCCGAGGCCGCGCCCTGGAGGTCGGACGAAGCTTGTGAAACGGTGCCGACGATGCCGCCGACGGAGTGCTCGAACCGGTCGGCGAGGTCGCGCAGCAGGGCGCGGCGCTCGGTCTCCTGGCGCAGGCGTGCCGCCTCGGTGGTCTGGAGCTGCTGGGCGGCTTCTTCCAGGGAGATGTCCCGGATGGTGACGACCGCGCGGGCGATGTCGCCGATCTCGTCGGCGCGGCGGCTGCCCGGCACCTCGGCCAGGGTCTCGCGGCGGGCAAGCGCCTGCAGGGCGCGGGTCAGGGCGCCGAGGGGACCGACGATGGTGCGGGCGAACAGCAGGCCGAGAATCGCCGTGACAGCCAGCACCGCCAGGGCCGTGAAGGCCAGCGCCCGGGTCAGGGTTCCGACCGCCGCCAGCGTCTCGTCCTCGGACTGCTCGGCCAGGATGGTCCACGGTGCGCCGAGCACCGAGACCTTGGCGGTGGCGACCATGCGGCGCCCGGCGCCGTCCTGGTAGGTGAAGGGGCGCCCGCTCGCCAGGGCATCCTTGTCGAGGCCCAGAGCCGTCACGGGTGTGCCGGCGGTCACGGGCTTGCCGGAGTTGGCCGTGAGCGGCGGGTCGCTGCGCAGGGCGCCGTCGCCGCCCACCGCCATGACCTGACCGGTCTCGCCGAGGCCGCCGCGATCCGCGAGGTTGCGGTCGAACAGGGCCGGCGTCAGGCGCATCACGACGAAGCCGATCCGGGCCGAGTCCTGGCCGGTCCCCATGGCGACGTTGGCGCGGCGCGCGATGGCGCGGCCGATGAAGGCCGACGGCACGGCATCGGCCGGGTAGGCGCCGTAATCCTCGTAGAGGGTCGCGTCGGAACCGGAAGCCTTCAGGCGCTCCACCAGACGGACGAGGCCGGTGCCGGCCAGATCGGGTTCGGCCAGGGCGCGTCCGAAATCCTTGCCCTTGGTCGTGGTGTAGACGATGCGGCCGTCCTCGGAGACGAAGACGAGGTCGGCATAGCCCGGCCGCTCCAGGATCTTGCGGGCGACCTCCTGGACCTTGGCGTGGCGACGTCCGTACATCGTGCCGGCCGCCTCGGCGCCGAGGCGGGCTTCCAGCGTCGCGCCCTCGGTGTAGGTGCGGACGAGACCGGCGAAATCGGCCTTGGCCGGATCGAGGGCTTCGACGAGGTCGCCGAAATTGCCGCCCACCTGCGGGTTGCCCGCGATGGTGACGAGGTCGCCGCCGACCCGCTCGGCCACCAGCTCGATTCCCGCCTTGCGGGCCGAGGCGGCGAATTGCAGGCGCTCCTGGGCAGCATCCACCAGCCCGGCGCGGGCGCTGTACCAGCTCAGCCCGCCCATCACGGTGGCGCTGACGAGGGCGAGCCCGACCGTGATTGCGGGAAGGCGGAAGTTCAGACTGGAGAGACGAGGCATCGAAGGGCACCGATCGGGAAATGCGAAGCCCGATCATGCAACCAAATACTGAAGAATTAGGTTTCAGCCCGCCCGTCGCTCGGCAGCCCAGGCAGTGACTGCCGGTTACGCTCCGCCGACGCGGCATCAATTGCTGCGTTTCGGCCAGCGACGCGGCGGAGACTCTGGTCGACCACACGCCAACTCAAACCGGATGGCCGAAACCCATCCGGCTCAGGCAGCTTCCCGGCCGGATGCTCCGCCGTCGTCGAGAAACATCCGGTAGGCCGGGTTGTCGGTCTCGTCGATGCACGGATAGTCCAGCTTCGCGATGGCGGCATCGAAGCGGGCGCGGTCCGCCGGCGGCACACCGATGCCGGCGAGCACGCGACCGTAATCGGCTCCGTGATTGCGGTAGTGGAACAGGCTGATGTCGAAGTCGTCGCCGAGCGCGTCGAGGAACTTCATCAGCGCGCCCGGGCGCTCCGGGAACTGGAAGCGGTAGAGCCGTTCGTGGGCGAGCCCGGTGGTCCGGCCGCCGACCATGTAGCGGATATGGACCTTGGCCATCTCGTTGTCGCTCATGTCGACGGTCCGGTAGCCGGCGGCGCGCAGCGATTCGATCAGGCCGTGCTTCTCCCGCGCGCCGCCGGCGAGATTGATGCCGACGAAGATCTGCGCATCGGTGCCGGTCGCGTAGCGGTAGTTGAACTCGGTGATCGCCCGCGGCCCGAGGGTCTGGATGAAGGCGCGGTACGCGCCCTGGCGCTCGGGGATGGTGACGCCGAGCAGGACCTCGCGCTCCTCGCCGATCTCGGCCCGCTCGGCGATGTGACGCAGGCGGTCGAAGTTGAGGTTGGCGCCGCTGGAGATCGCCACCAGCGTGCCGGTCCCCGCCCCGGCGCCGTCCCCCTGGCGCGCGGCGTAGGCCTTGGCGCCGGCGAGCGCCAGGGCGCCCGAGGGCTCCGAGATGGCGCGGGTGTCGTCGAAGATGTCCTTGACCGCCGCGCACATCGCATCGGTGTCGACGGTGATGACCTCGTCGAGGAACTCGGCGCAGAGCCGGAAGGTCTCGGCTCCGGCCTCGCGCACGGCGACGCCGTCGGCGAACAGGCCGACGGTGGGCAGCACCACCCGTTTCCCGGCCGCCAGGGCGGCCGCCATGCAGGCGGCATCGTCCGGCTCGACGCCGACGACCTTGGTCTCGGGCCGCAGGTATTTCACGAAGGTGGCGATGCCCGCGGCGAGGCCGCCGCCGCCGACGGGCACGAAGATCGCCTCGATCGGCCCGGAATGCTGGGTCAGGATCTCCATCCCGATGGTGCCCTGGCCGGCGATCACGTCGGGATCGTCGAAGGGGTGCAGGAAGGTCAGCCCATCGCGCGCCTCCAATTCGCGGGCATGGCCCAGCGCCTCGTCGAAGGCATCGCCGAACAGGATGACCTCGGCGCCGCGCGCCCGGCAGGCATCGACCTTGATCGCCGGAGTCGTGCGCGGCATCACGATGACGGCGCGGACGTTGAGCCGTGCGGCGGCGAGCGCCACGCCCTGCGCATGGTTGCCGGCCGAGGCGCAGACGACGCCCTTGGCCAGCAGCTCGGGCGACAGGCCCGACATCTTGTTGTAGGCGCCGCGCAGCTTGAACGAGAAGACCGGCTGCAGGTCCTCGCGCTTCAGGAGCACCGGGCGGCCCAGGCGCGCCGACATGCGCGGCATCGGGTCGAGCGGACTCTCGATGGCGACGTCGTAGACGCGGGCGGTGAGGATCTTGCGGATGTAGTCGGTCAAGGAGACACGGGCTCCGGCGAGGCGGCGATGCGGAAGACGGATGCCCGCACATAGGCGCTCGGCGCGCCAGAAGCGAGCGAGGTCCTGTCGCGGGCGAGGTCCTGTCGCGGGCGAGGTCCTGTCGCGGGCGAGGTCCTGTCGCGGGCGAGGTCCTGTCGCGGGCGAGGTTCTGTCGCGGGCGAGGTTCTGTCCTGGGCGAGGTTCTGTCTTGGGCGAGGTTCTGTCGCGGGAGCCGCCGCGCGATGGCGACGACGCCGTCCGTCGCGGGTTCGGGGCGAGGGCGTCGCCTTGTGATGCGGCGTCAGGGGTGGTCTGACAGGCGCTCGACCAGGGCGGCGATCCAGATCAGCGCGGCGATGCCCTGGGCCGAGAAGGTCCCGGCCGAGGCGAGATCCTTGACGATGCCGATCTTGGGATGGTGCCCGGGATGGAGGTGGTCGCAGAGCTTCTCGATCGCGGTGTTGAGGAACTCGGCGGCCAGCATCAGCAGCAGGCTCGCCAGCAGGGCGACCCGGACCCAGAGCGTGGAGCCGAGCAGCAGCCCCAGCGGCACCCCGAGGACCAGCAGCACGAGTTCGAGGCGCACGGCTCGCTCGGTGCGGGCGCCGTGCACGAGGCCGCGCCAGGAATTGAGGAAGGCGAGATAGAGGGCGTGCATCTCAGCGGGCCGCCGGAGCGCTGCGGGTGATCCACTTGGCCACGACCGGTCCGGTGACCAGCACCACGAACAGCCGCAGGGTCTGGACTGCGAGCACGAAGGACACGTCGACCTTCGAGCCGACCGCGATGATCGCCACCGAATCGAGCCCGCCGGGACTGGTGGCGAGGTAGGCGGTGAGAAAGTCGATGGGCAGCAGGAAGGTCAGACCGTAGGCCCAGCCGCCGCACAGGGCGATCACCCCCAGGGTGGCGATCATGATGCCCGGCAGGGCGCTCACCGTTTCGCGCAGGGTCTCGCGCCGGAAACGCAGGCCGACATACCAGCCGATGGTGGCGTAGGCGAGGTCGAGGACCGGCATGGGCAGTGCCATCGACACGAGGCCGGAGGCGTGGAGCGCCGCGCCGAGCAGCATCGGCCCGATCAGCGCGAAGGCCGGCAGGCGCAGGACCTTCGCCAGAACGGCGCCGGCGGCCGCCACCGCCAGGGTCGCCAGGATCGAGAGCGGCGCCACGCTGAAGGGGTCGGATGCCGGCACCACGTCGGTGACATCGGTGAGCAGGCGGGCCATGACGGAGGCCGACAGCACCACGGCGACCACCCGCACGTATTGCATGAAGGCCACGAGGCGGGGATCGGCGCCGTACTCCTCCGACATCGCCACCATGGCGGCGGCGCCTCCGGGGGACGAGCCCCAGGCCGCGGTGGAGCCCGGCAGGATGCGCAGGCGGGTGAGCGCCCAGCCCACCGCGCCGCCGACCAGCACCGTGACCAGCACCACCGCCAGGATCAGGGCGCCGTCCTCCGACACCGTGCGGACGATCTCGCCGGTCACCGTATGGGCGACGAGGCAACCGATCATCGCCTGGGCCGCCTGGAAGCCGAATTTCGGCACCGACAGGTTCGCGCCGCCGACGCCGAAGGCGATCGCCGCCACCATCGGCCCGAGCAGGAGCGCCGCCGGAAAATGCGCGTGGTCGAGGCCATAGGCCAGGAGGCCGGAGGCGCCGAGGAGAGCCGCCCAACGGCCGAGAAAGCGCAGTGAGAGCACGGAGAGGCCGGAAGGATGCGGAGAGACGCGAAGGCCGGGCCGTACGGCCCGTCGTGCCGGGCGCTACACCGGATCGGCCACGCTGTCACGGCGCGGGATGCGCGGGCGGGGCATGCCGTCGTCGCGGCAGGCGGTGGTGCCGGACGGGGCATGGGCGCGGAAGAAGGCTGCGAGATGGGCGAGGCCGTCGCTGCGCGGATCGCTGGTGCGCCAGGCCAGGGCGATCGTACGGCCGGGGCCGTCGACGTCGAAGCTGCGGGTCACCGTGAGGCCGCTCGGGTCGGGTCCGGTGGGAACCGCCAGCGTGGGCAGCAGGGTGTATCCGGCCCCCGCCGCCACCATCGAGCGCAGGGTCTCCAGGCTGGTGGCGTGGCGCCCGGCGGCGGAGCCGGCGCCGCAGGCCGCCACGGTCTGGTCGCGCAGGCAGTTGCCCTCGTCGAGGAGGAGGAGGTCCGGCCCAGCGATGTCGGTGGCGCGGAGCGCACCGCCCCGGGCGAGGGGGTGCTCGGCCGGGCAGGCGAGTTGGAACGGCTCGACGAAGAGCGGCGACACGGTGAGCCCGGAGGCCGGCACCGGCAGCGAGATCAGGGCCGCGTCGATGCGGCCGTTGCGCAATCCTTCGAGAATCTCGGCGGTGCGGGCCTCGCTCAGGGCCAGGGCCAGCAGCGGAAACTCCTGGCGCAGGGTCCGCAACACCAGGGGGAACAGGTAGGGCCCGAGCGTCTGGATGGCCGCCAGGACGAGGCGGCCGGTGAGCGGGGCGCCGCGCCCCTCGCTGGCCAGGACCAGGAGGCGCTGGGCCTCCGCCATGACGATGCGGGCCTGGCGCACGATGGTCTGGCCGGCCGGGGTCAGCATCACCCGGCGATTGCCGCGCTCGAACAAAGCCAGGCCGAGCAGGTCTTCCAGCTTGCGGACCTGGACACTCAGGGTGGGCTGGCTGACATTGCAGCGCTCGGCGGCCCGGCCGAAATGCATCTCCTCGGCGACGGCGACGACATATTCGAGATCGCGCAGGGACAGGCCCGACATATTCATAGGCTTTGCCTATCATCCCTTTCGCCACGATGCATTAGCCAAATCGCCGGCGCGGGTCCATAAGACCGGCTCGGAATGATTCCAAGATTCGGATGCGGCGGTCGCCGCGACGATCTTATCTGAGCGAGAGAGCACCGCATGAGCGATCAGCGCCCGATCCTGACCACCCGACAGGGCCACCCGGTTCGCGACAACCAGAGCACCCGTACGGTTGGCGAGCGCGGCCCCGCGACCCTCGAGAACTACCAGTTCATCGAGAAGATCACGCATTTCGATCGCGAGCGTATCCCGGAGCGCGTCGTCCACGCCCGCGGCGCCGGCGCTCACGGCTACTTCGAGGCCTATGGCAAGATCGGCAACGAGCCGGCCTCCAAGTACACCCGCGCCCGCGTTCTCAACGAGACCGGCGTCAAGACGCCGATGTTCGTGCGCTTCTCCACCGTGGCCGGCGCCAAGGAGAGCCCCGAGACCGAGCGCGACCCGCGCGGCTTCGCGGTGAAGTTCAAGACCGTCGACGGCAACTGGGATCTGGTCGGCAACAACCTCAAGGTCTTCTTCATCCGCGACGCGATCAAGTTCCCCGACATGATCCACGCGTTCAAGCCCGATCCGGTGACCAACCGGCAGGAGGCGTGGCGCTTCTTCGACTTCGTGGCGCAGCATCCCGAAGCCATCCACATGGTGACCCACCTCAAGTCGCCCTGGGGCATCCCCGCCAACTATCGCGAGATGGAGGGCTCGGGCGTCAACACCTACAAGCTGGTCAATGACCAGGGCGAAGCCGTGCTGTGCAAGTTCCATTGGGAGCCCAAGCAGGGCGTCCGCAACCTGACCTCGGCCCAGGCGTCCGAGATCCAGGCCAAGGATGTCGGCCACGCCACGCGCGACCTCTACGACAACATCAAGGCCGGCAACTTCCCCGAGTGGGAATTCTGCGTGCAGATCATGCCCGACGGTCCGAACGACCACCTGTCGTTCGATCCCCTCGACGACACCAAGCTCTGGCCGGTCGAGGACTTCCCGCTGCTGCCCGTCGGCCGCATGGTGCTCGATCGCGTGCCGGACAACTTCTTCGCCGAGGTCGAGCAGTCGGCCTTCGGCACGGGCGTGCTCGTGGACGGCATCGACTTCTCGGACGACAAGATGCTCCAGGGCCGGACGTTGTCCTACTCGGACACGCAGCGCTACCGCGTCGGCGCCAACTACCTCCAGCTGCCGATCAACGCGCCGCAGCCAGGCGTGAAGGTCTATTCGAATCAGCGCGACGGCCAGATGACCTACGGCGTCGACGGCACCGGCCCGAATGCCCACATCAACTACGAGCCCTCGACCCTGGCCGAGGGTCTGCGCGAGGCGCCGAAGCCGGCCAAGGACTATCACCAGCCGGTGCAGGGCCAGCTCGGCCGCTACCAGACCTCGCGCACCGAGGACGACTACACCCAGGCCGGCGTGCGCTACCGTTCGTTCCAGGATTGGGAGCGTGACGACCTCATCGCCAACCTCGTCGGCGATATGAAGCAGTGCCCGGAGCCGATCCAGCTGCGCATGGTCTGGCACTTCTGGCACGCCGACGAAGATTACGGCCGTCGCGTCGCCGAGGGTGCGGGGATCGATCTGGAGAAGGCCAAGGCTCTGCCGCCGCTTCCGGGCCGCGCCGCGCCGGGCAAGCGGCTCCAGGCCGAGACTTATACCGACGGCAGCCAGGCTCACAGCATCGCCGCCGAGTAAACTCACCGTCTCATCGTGAAGGCTGATCGAGTCCCGCCGGGTCCTAGGACCCGGCGGGACTTTTTCGTTGCTCGATCCTCTGCGCGCCGCAGGCAAAGGTCGGATCGGGAACGACGAGCGACGAGGGGTTCGACGCAATGACATCCATCGAGCGGTGACGGACATCCGTCGTTCGACAGGCACGGACGTTGCGGTGTGATGTGCTGTAAATTTGAAATCTTATGTTGTTGAAGACAAGTTCTTGTTTTTGATGATTCCCCCTATAGGCTGCGTTATTCGAAGGACGCACGATATATTTACCGATTGGTCTGTCAGATAGCCGGCGTGGCAGAATGCCAGGGTGTTCGAGCGCGGGACGAGAGATCAGCCTTGATCAGGAACGAGCTCAGCTCCGTCGAGGCGATCATCGAGCGCGATCGGGCGCGCGAGGTCCTGCGGGGCATGCGCCCGACGCTAATTGCGAACGTGTTCGTCTCGGTGTCCCTCGGCGGGATGATGTGGGAGCTGGTTCCTCGCGCGCTGATCCTCGCCTTCGTCGGCGTCAACGCCCTGCTCAACTTCTCCCGTGCCCTGATTGCCGCCCGATGGCTGAGGCTGAGCCACGCGGACCGGTACCCCGACCGGGTCCTGGCCTTCGCGTGGATCGGCGCCCTGCTCTCGGGCCTGTGCTGGGCCGGTGCCCTGATCGGCCTCGCGCAGAACGGACACACCCAGTCGGTGGCGGTCGCCCTGGCCTTCTGCAGCCTGAATGCCGGGGTCATCCAGAGCAAGGTGTCCCGGGCTCCCGCCATCGCCTTCATGCTTCCGAGCCTCTCGGTCCTCACGGTGCTGTTCCTCGTCGAGGGATCACTCAGCGCGCAGATCATCGCCGTGAACCTGATCATCCTCGCGGTGCTGATGATTCGCGGCGCGACTGACCAGGAGGCGCATTACCTGGAATCGAGCCGCCTCAAGCTGGAAGCCACCGCGCTGGCCGAATCGTTGAAGGCCGCCAATCTCGCCGCCGAGCAGGCCCTGCGCCGCCTCGAATATTCGGCGTCCCACGATCACCTGACCGGCCTGTTCAACCGGGCGGCCTATCAAGCCGCCTTCGAGGCACGCCTGGGGAATGGGGCGGCGGATCGGGAGGAGTTCTGGATCCTGCTGATCGACCTCGATCGCTTCAAGGGCATCAACGACACCTTCGGGCATGCGGTCGGCGACGCGGTCCTGGTCGAATCCGGTGCGCGCCTGAGACGGATTCTCGGCGCGGAGGCCGTGGTCGCGCGTCTCGGAGGCGACGAGTTCGCCGCCCTGGTCCCCGGTCCGCCCGGCCGGGACGACGGGCCGAGGCTGGCGCGGGAGATCGTGGCGCAGCTTGCCGTGCTCGTCACGGCGTCCGGCCAGACCGTCCAGGCGGGGGCCAGCGTCGGCATCGCCCGCTACCCGGGTGACGCCGACACCCTCGTAGACCTGCAATGCCATGCCGACCTGGCCCTCTATGTCGCGAAATCGAAGGGCCGTGGCGCTTGGTGCCGGTACGAGGAGGCCATGTACCGGGTGGCGCGGATCAAGCGGGAGATCGAGCGCGACCTCGCCGGCGCCCTGGAGAGCCGGGCGATCCGGGCCTGGTTCCAGCCCCAGGTCGAGAGTCGGACCGGCGCGGTGGTCGGGGTCGAGGCGCTGCTGCGCTGGAACCATCCGAAGCTGGGGTGGGTGTCGCCCCCGGACGTGATCGCGGCTGCCCTGGCGACGCGCCAGTCGCGCGCCGTGATGCAGGTCATCCTGCGCGACGGCTGTCGTATGGCGCAGCAGCTCGATGCCGCCGGCCATTCCCACGTCCGTGTCTCGATCAACATGTCGCCGAGTGAATTCGGCAGCTATCCCCTCGCCGCGATGGTCGCCGCCGAACTGGCGGCCCACCAGGTCGCGCCGGCGCGCCTCGCGATCGAGATCACCGAGGAGGCGGTCTATTCGAGCGAGCGGGGCGGGGCGGACGTCGAGGCGCTGATCGGGATGGGAGTCGGCATCATCGTCGATGATTTCGGCGTCGCGTACTCGTCGATCGGAGCCCTGCGCAACCTGCGCTTCGACTGCCTGAAGATCGATCGGAGCTTCATCAAGAACCTCGTCGACGAGGAACGGGACCGCCTGCTGATGAAGGCCATCCTGGCCTTCGCCCGGACCCTCGGGGTGACGGTGGTGGCCGAAGGCGTCGAGACCCGCGCCCAGTTCGACATCCTGAAGCAGCTCGGATGCCCGATCCTTCAGGGCTTCCACTTCGCCGGCGCCATGCCGGAGCCTGCCGCGCTGGACTGGGTCGCCCACAACGCCGCCCTGCGATTCGGATTATCCCGGGACGAGGGCTGGTTCGTCACGGGCCGCCGACGCCTCGCCGTGCAGGCCTGATCACCGATCGTCCGGTCGGTGGCGCGGATTCTGCTCCGAAAACGACGGAAGGCCCGCGCGATATCCCGCGCAGGCCTTCTCGTATCCGGCTGACGCGCGCGCGATGCGCCCGTCAGATGTTCATCGGATCCTGCTGCGATCTTACTCGGCAGCGTTCTTGGCCGCGCTCTTGGCGGCCTTCTCGGCCTTGCGGGCGTCCTTGTTCGCCTTCGAGGCATCGGCCTTGGCGGCCTTCTCGGCGGGGCGATCGGCGCGCTCGACGATACGGGCGGACTTACCGCGACGGTCGCGCAGGTAGTACAGCTTGGCGCGACGCACCTTGCCGCGACGGACGACGGCGATCGAATCGATCAGCGGCGAGTAGAGCGGGAACACGCGCTCGACGCCTTCGCCGTAGGAGATCTTGCGGACGGTGAAGCTCTCGTTGAGGCCGCCACCGGAGCGCGCGATGCAGACGCCCTCATAGGCCTGCACGCGGGTGCGCTCGCCTTCCTTCACCTTCACGTTCACCGTCACGGTGTCACCGGGCTGGAAGTCGGGAATGGTCTTGCCGAGCGAAGCGATCTGCTCCTGCTCGAGCTGCTGGATGATGTTCATCGATGATATCCTGCCGGTGCGCGCCCGTGATCCCCGGATGGGACCGCGTGCGTCAGGATTTCGGCATCCTGTTTTGAATTGAGGCGGGCCATACACGAGGTGCGGCCTCTTGTCCAACCCGGTCCCGGCGGTTTCGGGGCGGGCTCTGCGCAGCCCGCACGGTTGAGAAAATCGCCGCTCCGGTCCACATGGAGAGGGCGGCGGAGCCTTCCGGCGTCATTCCCGGCCGGCCTTGAACCGGCGCAGCGGACGAGGATCTTTCTGAGCCATGTTCATCCAGACCGAAGCCACTCCGAATCCCGCCACCCTGAAGTTCCTGCCCGGCCGCGTGGTCCTGACCGAGGGCACCTTCGAGGCGCGCGACGCCGAGGCCGCGGCCCGCTCGCCCCTGGCGACCCGCCTGTTCGACGTGCCCGGCGTCTCGGGCGTCTATCTCGGGCACGATTTCATCTCGGTCACCAAGGCCGAGGACGACAATCTCTGGCCGCAGGTGAAGCCGGCCGTGCTCGGCGCGATCATGGAGCATTTCCAGTCCGGTGCGCCGACCCTGGCCGAGGGCCACGTCGTCGGCAGCGAGGATGCCGAGGAGTTCTTCGATCCGGCCGACCTCGAGACGGTCGAGACGATCAAGGACCTGCTGGAGACCCGCGTTCGTCCGGCCGTGGCCGGCGACGGCGGCGACATCACCTTCCGGGGCTACAAGGAAGGCGTGGTCTACCTCGAGATGAAGGGCGCCTGCTCGGGCTGCCCGTCCTCCACCGCCACCCTGCGCAACGGCGTGCAGAACCTGTTCCGGCACTTCCTGCCGGAAATCCGCGAGGTGCAAGCGATCTAAGGTCGGCGATCCCAAATCGGCGATCCGAGGTCGAGAAACCGCCCGTTCGGCGCAAAGCCGCAACAGGTTTGCGCGAATGTGTCCCTGACGGCCGCTCCGCTCTGCCGGAGCGGCCGTTTTTGTCTTAACGTCAGGCCGTCCCGGGACGCAGGCGCGCTCCGGGGCCGCGGCACGATCGGGAGTGAGTTTGCGTATCCTCGCCATCGACACGGCGCTCGACGCCTGTTCCGTCTGCATCGCCTCGGATGCCACCGACGATCTCCTCGCCCACGAGTCGATGGTCCTAGGTCGCGGCCATGCCGAGGCCCTGCTGCCGATGATCGAGCGCGTGGTCGCCCGGGTCGAGGGCGGTTTCGAGGCGCTGGACCGCGTCGCCGTGACGGTCGGGCCGGGCAGCTACACCGGCCTGCGGGTGGGGCTTTCGGCCGCCCGCGCCATCGGTCTCGCCACCGGCATTCCGGTGGTCGGCGTCACCACCCTGTCGGCCCTGCTGGCGCCGCTGCTGGCGCTCAACGGCGAGGGCCTGATCGTCGCCGCCATCGACGCGCGTCACGGCTCGGTCTACCTCCAGGCGATGAGCATGACGGACGGCATCGTGGTGCCGCCGAGCCACGTTCCGGTCGCGGAGGCGGCGGCGATGCTCGATGGCGTCGTGACGCTGGTTGGCTCCGGTGCGCCCCTGATCGCCGCCGCCGCCAAGGCCCGCGGATTCGCCGTCGAGGTCGCCGGCACCGGGGCCGCCGAGATCGGCTGGATCGCCTCGCTCGGCATGCTCGCCGATCCGGCCCAGGCCCTGGCCCGGCCGCTCTACCTGCGTGGCCCCGACGCCCAGCCGCAGGATCATGCGAGGCTTGCGCGCCGATGACCCGACCCCTGACTCCCTTCTGGCCCTTCGAGGTCTGGTCCGCCTGGTGGGAAGCCTGGGGCACGGCGCCCTACGTGACCGTTCTGCGTGATTCCGGTCAGGCCCGGGCGCTGGCCCGCATCCACGCCACCGCCTTCGCCCGCCCCTGGGACGCGCACGAGTTCGAGCGCATGCTGTGCGAGCGTTCCACCGAGGCGCATGCCCTGTGGAAGAACGGTGCGATCCAGGGCTTCGTCCTGTCGCGCCGCGCCGCAGACGAGGCCGAGATCCTCACGGTGGTGCTGGCGCCGGGCGTGCGCGGCGGCGGCCTCTCGCATAAGCTGGTGAGCGCGCATCTCCAACACCTGGCCCAGACCGGCATCCGCACCGTCCATCTGGAGGTCGACGAGGGCAACGCCCCGGCGCTGAAGCTCTACGCCCGCCACGGCTTCCGGCAGGTCGGCGAGCGGACGGGCTACTACACCCGCGCCGACGGCCAGCGCGCGACCGCGCTGACCATGACGGCGGTGCTGGCGTGATCCGGCGTCACGGCGCCTGAGCGCGCGATGACCCGCGTCGGCACGGCGATCCGGCTCCTCCTCTGCGCGCTCCTCTTCGGCGCGATCGTTGGCCCCCACCTTCTCAGCCTGCGCTTCGGGCGCGGACGGATCGCGGCCTGGATGCCGGTGCTGTTCCACCGCGCCTTCCGGATGCTGTTCGACCTGCGGGTGACCCAGAGCGGCACCCCGCCCAAGCCGGGCGAGCCGGCCCTGGTGCTCGCCAACCACGTGTCCTGGCTCGACATCCTCGTCCTCGGCTCCCTGCGGCCGCTCTCCTTCGTGGCCAAATCCGAGATCGCCGGCTGGCCGGTGGTCGGCACCCTGGCGCGGCTCCAGCGCACGGTCTTCATCGACCGGACCCGCCGCGCCGACACCGCCAGCGTCAACGCCACGGTGGCGCGCCGTCTGGCGGGGGGCGATCTCATCGTGCTGTTCGCCGAGGGCACCACGGGCGACGGGACCCGGCTGCTGCCGTTCCGCTCCTCGCTCGTGGGCGCCGCCCGCGCGGCCGTCGCCGGAGAGGGCCCGGCCCGCATCCGCCTGCAGCCGCTGGCGCTCACCTATCCGCGCCGGAACGGCCTGCCGGTGGTGCGTGCCGAGCGCCCCGAGATCGCCTGGTACGGCGACATGGACCTCGCGCCCCACCTCGCCAGCTTCCTGGCCGGCGGTCCCCTCGACATCCACGTCACCTGGGGCGCGCCGATCGCCTTCGAAGCCGGCACCGACCGCAAGCGCGCCACCGCCCTGGCGGAAGCCTCCGTGCGCGAGGCGGTCCAGCGCGGCACGACCGGACGCCCGCCCCTCGGGCCGGTCTGGTGTGGGCGCCGCCCCGCCGGAACGCGCTCCAGCACGAGCCTGCCGGGGAGGGAGTTGCCGATCCACCAGGGCATCGCGACGGCGGCGCCGATCCGTGCTATGGGCGGCCGCACATCCTCATCCTCGGAATCGGACTGTTGAAGAAAGCCTACGTCAAATCCTACGGCTGCCAGATGAACGCCTACGACGCCGCCCGCATGGCGGACGTGCTGGGCGCCGAGGGCTATGCGGCCACCGACGTGGTGGAGGACGCGGATGTCGTCATCCTCAACACCTGCCACATCCGCGAGAAGGCCGCCGACAAAGTCTATTCGGAGCTTGGGCGCCTGCGTGTGCTGAAGGGTGAGCGGGCGCAGGCCGGACGCGACACCAAGATCGTGGTGGCGGGCTGCGTCGCCCAGGCCGAGGGGGCCGAGATCCTGGCCCGCGCCGCGACCGTCGACGTGGTGGTGGGGCCGCAGAACTACCATCGCCTGCCGGATCTGCTGGCGCGCTCCGCCACCGGGCGCGTGGTCGACACCGAGTTTCCGGTCGAGGACAAGTTCGACCATCTGCCGGCCCGCCGGACCCACGGCGTCACCGCCTTCCTCACGGTGCAGGAGGGCTGCGACAAGTTCTGCGCCTTCTGCGTGGTGCCCTATACCCGCGGCGCCGAGGTCTCGCGTTCCGTGGCAGCGATCCTGGCGGAGGCCGAGAAGCTGGTGCGCGGCGGGGTGCGCGAGATCACGCTGATCGGTCAGAACGTCAACGCCTATCACGGCCTCGGGCCGGACGGCGAAAGCGCGACCCTGCCGGTTCTGCTGCGGGCGCTGGAGCGTCTGCCCGGCCTCCTGCGCCTGCGCTACACCACGAGCCACCCCAACGACATGGACGACGATCTGATCGCCGCCCACGGGACGATCCCGGCGCTGATGCCGTACCTGCACCTGCCGGTGCAGTCCGGCTCCGACCGGGTGCTACGGGCGATGAACCGCAAGCACAGCGGCGACGCCTATCGGCGGATCATCGAGCGGGTGCGAGCGGCCCGGCCCGACATCGCCCTGTCGTCGGACTTCATCGTCGGCTTTCCCGGCGAGACCGATGCGGAGTTCGAGGAGACGATGCGGCTGGTGCGCGATATCGGCTTCGCCAGCGCCTTCTCGTTCAAGTACAGCCCGCGTCCCGGCACCCCGGCCGCCGACAGCGTCGATGCGGTGCCGGAGGCGGTGAAGTCCGAGCGTCTGGCCGCGCTCCAGGCTTTGCTCGACGCGCAGCGGCACGCCTTCAACGCCTCGGCCGTCGGCCATGTGGTCGAGGTCCTGGTCGAGAAGGTCGGGCGCCACCCTGGCCAGGTCGCCGGCAAGACGCCCCATCTGCTGCCGGTGCAATTCGATGCGCCGGCGTCGACCATCGGCACGGTGGTGCCGGTGCGGGTGGTGCGGGCCGGCTCCAACAGCCTGTTCGGCGAGACGGTCGGCGACACGGCGGCGGCCGCTTGAGCGCTCGGAGCGCAGCGGCGACGCGTCCGGTCTCCGGTCGGGCGATACGCCGCGCCGGGGAAGCGCTGGACGTGGCGCAACGAATTCCGATGTCAGGGGCTTCTCCGGACACGCGGTGCGAAACGGCTTCGCAGCCTGCGATCCGTCCCGGACGGCAATGAAGGACAACGGCGTGCCAGGAACTGAAGGGTCGGGCGGACGTGGCGGCGCCCTGCGGGGGCGCGGCCCGGCGGCGCGGATCGGGGGGCCGGTCGAAACCGAGGAGGTCGCGCTGACCTTCGACGACAACCGCCTCGCGAGCCTTGTCTTCGGCCAGTACGACCAGAACGTCGCCCATATCGAGCGCCGTCTCGGCGTCACCGCCACGGCGCTCGGCAATCATCTCGTGCTGAAGGGCAGCGTCGAGGCGGCCGAGAAGGGCCGCAAGGTGTTCGAGCGGCTCTATGCCCGGGTCAAGACCAACGGGCTGCCGCTGACCCTCGGCGACGTCGATGGGGCGATCCAGGAAACGACGCAGCAGGGCAACCTCTTTCCCGCCGCCGAGGTCAGCGCCGAGCCCGACCGGGCCGTGTTCGACCAGATCGCCACGCGCAAGCGCGGTGCCGTGCGCGCCCGCAACCGCGCGCAGGACGCCTACATCAAGGCCCTGCGCAGCCACGAACTCGTCTTCGCCGAGGGACCGGCCGGGACGGGCAAGACCTGGCTCGCCGTGGGCCATGCGGTCTCCCTGCTGGAGCAGGGCCATGTCGAGCGCCTGATCCTGTCGCGCCCCGCCGTCGAGGCCGGCGAGCGCCTGGGCTTCCTGCCGGGCGACATGCGCGACAAGGTCGATCCCTACCTGCGGCCGATCTACGACGCGCTCTACGATTTCATGGAGGCGCGCCACGTCGATCGCGGTCTGCAGACCGGCATCATCGAGATCGCGCCGCTGGCTTTCATGCGCGGACGCACCCTGACCAACGCCGTGGTGCTCCTCGACGAGGCGCAGAACACCACCTCGATGCAGATGAAGATGTTTCTGACCCGGCTCGGTGAGAATTCCCGCATGATCATCACCGGCGATCCGAGCCAGATCGATTTGCCGCCGGGCCAGAAATCCGGCCTGGTCGAGGCCGTGCGCGTGCTCGACGGCGTCGAGGGCATCGGCCGCATCACCTTCCGCGACGTCGACGTGGTGCGCCACGACCTCGTCCGCCGCATCGTCACCGCCTACGAGGCGGCGTCGCACGGGGAGGGCGATGCCGACCGGGCGCCCCTGTCGCGCCGGAGGCCCCTGTCGTGAGCGCTGCCGTTTCGGCCGAGATCGACGTCGCGGTCGAGGACGCGCGCTGGACGAGCGTGGCGCCGGATCTCGAAGCGTTCGTGATCCGGGCCGTGGAAGCCGGGCTCGCCGCCGCCCCCGAGGCGCCGGAGGGCGAGTTCGAGATCAGCGTGCTGCTCACCAACGATGCGGCGGTGCAGGACCTGAACCGGACTTGGCGCGGCAAGGACAAGCCGACCAACGTGCTGTCTTTCCCGGCTGCGCCCCAGCCCACTCATCCGGGCGTGCCGCGTCCGCTCGGCGACGTCGTTCTTGCGTATGACACGATGCTGCGCGAGAGTGCCGAGCAGTCGAAGCCGCTCAGCGACCATCTGGCCCATCTCCTCGTCCATGGCACCCTTCACCTCCTCGGTCAGGACCACGAGACCGGCGAGGCGGATGCCGAGGCGATGGAAGCCCTCGAGGTGGCGGCGCTTCGGACCCTTGGCGTGCCCGACCCCTATGCTGCAGAGACCTGCACGGAGTGAGCGGCGATCCCGCCCGACATCCCAGATCAGAGAGACATGACGAACGATCGAAGTCGCGGCGCGGCCCAGGCCGCGCCCAGTTCCGGCGATGGTGAGAACCAGGCCCGCGAGCCCTGGTACGACCGCCTCCTCCACGTGTTCCATCTTCGCCCGCGCGATTCGCTGCGCGACGACATCGAGGGCGCGCTGGCCGAGCCCGACACTGGCGAGAATGCGTTCTCGCCCCTCGAACGCGCCATGCTGAAGAACGTGCTCGGCCTGCACAAGGTGCGGGTCGACGACGTCATGATTCCCCGGGCCGACATCGTCGCGGTCTCGATGGACACCAGCCTCGGCGACCTGCTGAAGCTGTTCCGCACGGCCGGGCATTCCCGGCTTCCGGTCTACGGGGAAACCCTCGACGACCCGCGCGGCATGGTCCACATCCGCGACTTCGTCGACCACATCGCTGCCCGGGCCGAGGCCGGCAGCCGCCGTGCGGCGCCGACGCAGCCGGAGGGCGAGGCCGCCCCGGTCCTGCCGCCGCGGGCCCGCCGGGGCGCCCGCGCTCTGCGCAGCCTCAACCTCGCCCAGGTCGACCTCTCGGCGACGCTGGCGGCGACCCGTATCCAGCGCCCGGTGCTGTTCGTGCCGCCCTCGATGCCGGCCATCGATCTGCTGGTCCGGATGCAGGCGACGCGCACCCACATGGCCCTCGTGATCGACGAGTATGGCGGCACCGACGGCCTGATCTCGATCGAGGATCTGGTCGAGATGGTGGTGGGCGACATCGAGGACGAGCACGATGTCGCCGAGGGACACCTGATCCAGCGCGTCGATGGGGAGAGCGACGTGTTCGTCGCCGATGCCCGGGCGGGCCTCGCCGAGGTCTCCGCCGCGAGCGGCGTCGACCTCGTGGCGGCGGTCGGCGAGATGGCCGAGGAGATCGACACCATCGGCGGCCTGATCGTGACCCTGGCGGGGCGCGTGCCCTCGCGCGGAGAACTGATCAGCGGTCCTGGGAACCTCGAATTCGAGGTGCTCGACGCCGATCCGCGCCGGGTCAAGCGCCTGCGCCTGCAGCGGGGGGATGCCCGCATCACCGCCGTGGTTCCGCTGGCCCTGCCGGCGCCCACGCCGCCCGGATCGCCGGCCCCGTGACGGGTTTCGCATGACGTCGAGCGTCGTGGGACGCGCCGGTTACGGAGCGGCGACGGGGCCGCTCGCCGCCCTGGCGCAGTGGGTGATGCTGACCGCAGGCTGGCGCCGCATCGCCGTCGCCATGGCGGCCGGCGCCGCCGGCGCCCTGGCGATGCCGCCCTTCGGGCTGTTTCCCGCCCTCGTCGTATCCCTGTGCGTCGCGGTCTGGCTGATCGATGGCGCCGCCACCGGACGCCGGGCCACGCGCGGGGCCGTCCTCGCCAGCGCGGTGATCGGTTGGGCCTGGGGGTTCGGCTATCTCACCGCGGGTCTGTGGTGGCTCGGATCGGCTTTCCTGGTGGAGGCCGAGGAGTTCCTGTGGGCGCTGCCCCTGGGTGTCGTCGGCCTGCCGGCGGTACTGGCCCTGTTCTACGCCCTCGGCTTCGGGCTCGCCCGGCTGCTGTGGTCGCGCCGGGCACTGCGCATCGTCGCCCTCGCGCTCGGCCTGTCCGCCAGCGAGTGGCTGCGCGGGCACCTCTTCACCGGGTTTCCCTGGAATACGCTCGGCATGGCGCTGGGGCAGAACCTGTGGCTGATGCAGGGCGCGTCCCTGGTCGGCCTCTATGGCCTGACCCTTCTGGCGATCCTCATCGCGGCCGCCCCCGCGACCCTGGCGGTGGCGGACAGCGCGCGCGGACGCTTCGGGCCGCTGGTCCTCGCCGGCTTCGCCCTGGCGGCCCTCGCGGGATTCGGCGCCGCGCGGGTTCCGGCCGCCGCCGATCCGATCGTGTCGGGCGTGCGCCTGCGCCTGGTCCAGCCAAATCTCAACCAGGACGCCAAGTTCCGGCCCGAGAACCGTCAGGACATCCTCGACCGCTACCTCGAACTCAGCGACCGCGCCGCCGCGCCCGACCGTACCGGCATCGCCGACGTCACGCACGTGATCTGGCCGGAATCGGCCTTTCCGTTCCTGATCCAGCGCGATCCCGAGGCCCTGGCCCGGATCGCCGCCGCCTTCCCGCCGGGCAAGCAGCTCATCACCGGGGCGGCGCGGGCCGAAGTGCCGGTGGGCGACGCGCGTCCGCGCTTCTTCAACAGCATCCTGACGATGTCGGCCGGGCCGAAGCTCGGCGACATCTACGACAAGGTCCACCTGGTGCCCTTCGGCGAGTACCTGCCCGGACCCCTCGACGCGACCCTGCGCGCCCTGCACATCCGGCAGTTCGTCTCGATCCCGGGCGGCTTCACCGCGGGCGACCGGGCGACCCAGCGGATCATGACCATTCCGGGCCTGCCCCCTGTGGCGGCGACGATCTGCTACGAGGCGATCTTTCCGGGCGCGATCGTGCCGGGCGCCACGCCGAACGGGCCGCCGCCGGTTCCCGGCCTGATCCTCAATCTGACCAACGACGCCTGGTTCGGCGACACGCCGGGGCCACGCCAGCACCTCGCCCAGGCGCGTCTGCGTGCCGTGGAGGAAGGGCTGCCCCTGGTGCGCGACGCCAACACCGGCATTTCGGGCGTGATCGACGCCCATGGCCGCATCACCGCCAGCCTGCCGCTCGGCGTCGAGGGCGTGCTCGATGCCGACCTGCCGACCCGGCTCTCCGGGCGGACGCTCTATGCCCGCCTCGGCGACCTGCCGTTCGGGCTGGTCTGGATCGGGGGTTTCCTCACCACCCTGGCGGTACGGCGGCGCAGCGCGTGAAGACGACATCTCCGACGCGAGCCCGGCCGATCCTTCTCGGTCTCGGCATCCTGCTGGTCGCCTTCAACATGCGCCCCGCCCTGACCACCGTCGGCCCGCTGCTGGAGCGCATCCGCGCCGAGACCGCCCTGAGTGCCGCCGGGGCGGCCCTGCTCACCACGCTTCCGGTGCTGTGCATCGGTCTCGCCTGCACCCTCGGTCCTTTGGTGATGCGACGCTTCGGGGCCGATCGCGGCGTGCTGCTGGCGGTGGCGATCGTGGCGCTGGGTTCGGGCCTGCGCGGCCTCGGGGGGCTCGGGCCGCTCTTCGTTGGCGCCTGCCTCGCCGCCTTCGGGATCGGCCTCTCGGGTGTGCTCCTGCCGGGGCTGGTCAAGCGCGACTTCCCGGGACTGACCGGATTCGTCACCGGCCTCTACACCATGGTGCTCTGCCTCGGTGCGGCGGCGGGGGCGGGCCTCGCGGTGCCCCTGGCCAACCAGCTCGGAAGCTGGCCCGTGGCCCTCGGGGTGTGGGCGCTCCCGGCCATCCTGGCAACCGTCGCCTGGGCGCCATTCGCGACGGGCGCCGATGCGCAGGCCGGACACGCGCGCCGGATCTCCCTGTGGCGCGACCGGATCGCCTGGCAGGTCACCGGGTTCATGGGCCTGCAATCGTCGCTGGCCTACATCATGTTCGGCTGGTTGCCCCTGGTGTTGCACGACCGGGGGCTCAGCGCGGTCGAGGCCGGGTTCGTGTCCTCACTGATGAGCATCGGGCAGGCCCCGGCGGCGCTGCTGGTGCCATCCTTCGCGGCACGGGTGCGCGACCAGCGCGGCTTCGCCGCCGGGCTTCTCGGCCTGTGCATCGTCTCGCTCGTGACGCTGGTCTACGGGCCGCTGTCCTGGGCACTTCCGGTGGGCATGCTGCTCGGAGCGGGCCTCGGCGGGCTGTTCGGCCTCGGCCTCACCATCATCGTCCTGCGTGCCCGCGATCCGGCCGCCGCCGGCAGTCTCGCGGCGATGTCGCAGAGCGTCGGCTACACCCTGGCCTCGCTCGGCCCCCTGAGCTTCGGTCTGGCCCACGACCTGACCGGCACCTGGGCCGCCTCGACGGCCCTGTTCTGCGCCATCGCGATCGCGGCGTTTCTGTGCAGCCTGGGCGCGGGACGCGACCGCTATGTCGGGCGGGGCTGAGCGGCCCCGAGACCTCAAGATTACGGGCTGGCGCATCGACCAACGGGCCAGACCGTCAGGGCCGATCGGCTGCCCGGAGGGGCCAAAAACCCTCCGGGCGGGCTTGGCTCAGAACACCTTCTCGGCGGTGTCGCCGCGCGGGGTCGCCCCCGCGACGCCGGCCTTGGCGTCGGCCTGCTCGGCGGCGCGCTTGTCGAGGGCGCGTTCCACCACCTTGGCGATGCCCACCATGATGGTGTCGAGGACGTAGTCCTTCGGGGTGTAGACCGCCGTCACGCCCATGTTCTTGAGCACCAGTTCGTCGTCCGGCGAGATGATGCCGCCGACCACCAGCGGGATGTGATCGAGCCCGGCCTCGCGCATCTTGGCCCGGACGTCGCGCACCAGCGGCACGTGGCTGCCCGAGAGGATCGACAGCCCGACCACATGAGCGCCCGTGGACTTCGCCTTGGCGACGATCTCGGCCGGGGTCTGGCGGATGCCATCATAGGTCACGTCGAAACCGACGTCGCGGGCGCGCAGCGCGATCTGCTCGGCGCCGTTCGAGTGGCCGTCGAGGCCCGGCTTGCCGACCACGAGCCTGGGGGTCTCGCCCAGGCGCTCGCCGAGATCCGCGATGAGCAGTTTGGCATCGGCGGCGGCGCCCGACGAGATGGTCTCGAGGGTGACGCCGGTCGGGGCGCGATACTCGCCGAAGACCTGGCGCAGGCGCTCGCCCCATTCACCGGTGGTGACGCCGGCTTTCGCCGCCGCGATCGACACCGGCATGATGTTGGCGCCGGAACGGGCGGCCGCTTCGAGGTCGTCCAGGGCCTTGTCGACGGCCCGGCCGTCGCGTTTGGCGCGCCACTCGCGGATGCGCTGTTCGGCCTCCATCTCGACCGTCTCGGAGACGGTGAAGATCGCCCCCTCGCCGGCGGTGAGGGGCGAGGGCTCGCCGGCCTGGAACTTGTTGACGCCGACCACGACCTGATCGCCGGCCTCGATGGCGGAGATGCGCTTGGCGTTGGACTCCACCAGCGCCCGCTTGAGGGCGCCGGTCTCGACGGCCGCCACGGCGCCGCCGATGCCGCCGATCTCCTCCAACGCCTTGCGGGTCTCGGCCTTCAGGGCCTCGACCTTGGCATCGATGACCTTCGAACCGTCGAAGATGTCGTCGTATTCGAGCAGGTCGGTCTCGAAGGCCAGAATCTGCTGCATCCGCATCGACCATTGCTGGTCCCAGGGGCGCGGCAGGCCCAGCGCCTCGTTCCAGGCCGGAAGCTGCACGGCGCGGGCGCGCGCCCGCTTCGACAGGGTGACGGCCAGCATTTCGATCAGGATGCGGTGGACGTTGTTTTCCGGCTGCTGCTCGGTGAGGCCGAGGGAATTGACCTGGACGCCGTAGCGGAAGATCCGCTTCTTCGGATCGGTGATGCCGTAGCGCTCCTGGGCGATCTCATCCCAGAGTTCCGAGAACGCCCGCATCTTGCAGATCTCGGTGACGAACCGCATGCCGGCATTGACGAAGAACGAGATGCGGCTGAACACGTCGGCGAAGCTGGCTTCGTCGAAATCCGGGTCGTCGCGCACCGTGTCCAGCACCGCGATGGCGATGGCGAGCGCGTAGGACAGTTCCTGCACCGGCGTCGCCCCGGCCTCCTGCAGATGGTAGGAGCAGACGTTCATCGGGTTCCACTTCGGCACTTCCTTGGTCGTGAACAGGATCACGTCCTTGGTCAGGCGAAGGGAGGGTGCGGGCGGAAACACGTAGGTGCCGCGCGACAGGTATTCCTTGATGATGTCGTTCTGCGTGGTGCCCTGGAGCCCGGCGAACGGCGCGCCTTGCTCCTCGGCCACCGCGAGGTAGAGCGACAGCAGCCACGGTGCCGTGGCGTTGATCGTCATCGAGGTGTTCATCTGCTGCAGCGGAATCTGGTCGAACAGGGTCCGCATGTCGCCGAGATGAGCGATCGAGACGCCGACCTTGCCGACCTCGCCGCGCGCCAGCTCGTGGTCGGGATCATAACCGGTCTGGGTCGGCAGATCGAAAGCAACCGAAAGACCGGTCTGCCCCTTGGCGAGGTTGCCCTTGTAGAGCGCGTTCGATTCCTTCGCGTTGGAATGGCCCGCATAGGTGCGGATGATCCATGGCTTGTCGCGCTTGATCTCCGCAACGCCTGCCTGTCCGCTCATCCCCGAAGACTCCCTGAGACTGAATTTGATGTGATCTAAAATTGAATTTGATTGTTCTCGATCACTTGCCGCGCACCCTAGCGAAGCGCGTGGGCGGCGTCATCAGGACGAACGGCCCGGATGCTCACGGTTGCGCGCCTGCAACGATCGCCCGTTCTCGGCCTGCCATTCACGGCGCAGTGGTCGGCTGCCCGATCCGGGCGCGGAGCTGATTGCGGTTGGGACGGCAGACCGACGGTGATCGCCGCGGACCTGTCGAACGCGATCGCGCAGGGCGATGGCGGCCGCGATTCCAGGCCCGACGCCGGCGGCCGTCAGCGCCTCATCCAAACCATCGTCAGCGCGATGGGCGACAGCTCGCGCGGCATCCGGGAGCGGCTGATTGGACATTGGTACAAGGTGCACCCCGACTTCGGTCGCGGCGTCGCCGAGGGCCTGGGCATCGCCGCCCGTCAGGAGATCGCCGAAGAAACCTGTGGGCAGCGAGCCTTAAAGGTCCGTGGCAAAAGCATAATATTGAATACAGGAAGGCGTCGGTCCGGCCGGCGCCTTCTGCTTGTGGATCGCAAGGTTTCTTGCGCGCCAACGAAAAGATTCTTGGCCGTTGGGGCTCTTGGACGGCTTCGGGTTCGCCGATATAGCGGACAGCACAAGAAGTCACGGGGAGAGCCAAGATGGCCGCGAGCGTTGCGTCGAGCACGACTGAAATCAAGGACCTGTACGAGATGGGCGAGGTCCCGCCCCTCGGTCACGTGCCGGCGAAGATGTATGCCTGGGCGATCCGGCGCGAGCGCCATGGACCGCCGGAGCAGTCGCATCTGCTCGAAGTCCTCCCGGTCTGGGAGATCGGCGACGACGAAGTGCTCGTCTACGTCATGGCCGCCGGCATCAACTACAACGGCGTCTGGGCCGGCCTCGGCGAGCCGATCTCGCCCTTCGACGTGCACAAGGGCGAGTACCACATCGCCGGTTCGGACGCGTCGGGCATCGTCTGGAAGGTCGGCGCGAAGGTGAAGCGCTGGAAGGTCGGCGACGAGGTCATCATCCACTGCAACCAGGATGACGGCGACGACGAGGAGTGCAACGGCGGCGATCCGATGTTCTCGCCCTCGCAGCGCATCTGGGGCTACGAGACCGGGGACGGCTCGTTCGCGCAGTATTGCCGGGTGCAGTCGCGCCAGCTCATGGCCCGTCCGAAGCATCTGACCTGGGAGGAGGCGGCCTGCTACACGCTGACCCTCGCCACCGCCTACCGCATGCTGTTCGGCCACGCCCCCCACACCGTGCGCCCGGGCCAGAACGTCCTGGTCTGGGGCGCGTCCGGCGGCCTCGGCGTGTTCGCGGTCCAGCTCTGCGCGGCCTCCGGCGCCAACGCCATCGCGGTGATCTCCGACGACACCAAGCGCGACTACGTCATGAGCCTCGGGGCCAAGGGCGTGATCAACCGCAAGGAGTTCGATTGCTGGGGCCAGTTGCCGAAGGTGAACAGCCCTGAATACAACACCTGGCTCAAGGAGGCCCGCAAGTTCGGCAAGGCGATCTGGGAGATCACCGGCAAGGGCAACGACGTCGACATCGTGTTCGAGCATCCGGGTGAATCGACCTTCCCGGTCTCCACCCTGGTGGCCAAGCGCGGCGGCATGATCGTCTTCTGCGCCGGCACCACCGGCTTCAACATCACCTTCGACGCCCGCTACGTCTGGATGCGCCAGAAGCGTATCCAGGGCTCGCACTTCGCCCATCTCAAGCAGGCCTCGGCGGCGAACCAGTTCGTCCTCGACCAGCGCATCGACCCGTGCATGAGCGAGGTCTTCCCCTGGGACAAGATTCCCCAGGCTCACACCAAGATGTGGAAGAACCAGCACGCCCCGGGCAACATGGCCTGCCTCGTCAACGCCCCCCGCGCCGGTCTGCGCACGGTCGAGGACGTGGTCGAGGCCGGAAAGCGCTAAGGTCCGGTACCCGACACCAGACAATCACCTGCCCTTTTCGGAGGGCAGGTGCTTGGCGTATTCCTCGCGCTCTTCCTTCTGCTTGATCAGGTCGGCGTAGGCTTGGCGCATCTCGGGGGAGACCGACACCGTGCGGGCCTTCTCCTTCTTGCGTTTCGGCGCCTTCTTGAACTGGTTCGTGGTCTCGCTCATGGCTGTTCCCCTGGTGTTGCGCACAGCATAGGCCCGATGGGCGACGATCGCGAGACGCGAAGCCCCGTCTTTCGGCCTCGGCGCCCGCCTGATAGAGGTCGGCCCACATGCGGCACCTGCCTTGTCCGGGGATGAGGCCGCCGCCCATCGCGAGACCACGGCGACCGGCATCATGGACAAGTTCACCACCCTGGAGGGCGTCGCGGCGCCCATGCGGATCATCAACGTCGACACCGACCGGATCATCCCCAAGCAGTATCTCAAGACGATCAAGCGCACCGGCCTCGGCAAGGGCCTGTTCTCCGAGATGCGCTACCGGGACGACGGCTCCGAGAACCCGGATTTCGTCCTCAACAAGCCGGCCTATCGCAACGCCCGGATCCTCGTCGTCGGTGACAATTTCGGTTGCGGCTCGTCGCGCGAGCACGCGCCCTGGGCCCTGACCGATTTCGGCATCCGCTGCGTGATCTCGACGAGTTTCGCCGACATCTTTTTCAACAACTGCGCCAAGAACGGCATCCTGGCGATCACGGTCTCGCCGGAAGACCTGGAGAAGCTGTTCGAGGATGCCGAGCGCGGCTCCAACGCCACGCTCTCGGTCGATCTCGAAGCCCAGACCATCAAGGGTCCGGACGGCGGCACCCTGCATTTCGACATCGATTCCGGTCGCAAGGAAAGCCTGCTCAACGGCCTCGACGAGATCGGCCTCACGCTGAAGCGAGCGCCCAAGATCGACGCCTACGAGGAGAAACTGGCGGCGCGCGGGTTCGCCTGAGGAGCTGCGGCAAGACGCCTCCCGGCAAGACCGGGCGATCGAAAGTCCGTGGCGCTCCGTCATTCCGGGGCGCCGCAGGCGAGCCCGGAATCCATAGCCGCCGACAGTGTAAGGCCTGGTACCACCTGAGTTTCTGGATCCCGGGCTCCGCTGCGCGGCCCCGGGATGACGCAGTGCTCCGCGTGGTTTCCGCCATCATATCTGCATTCTACCTGAGGCTGTGTTGGGGGGGCTGCTGTACGCTGCGCGCAGATTCAACAGGGTGAGTTGGCCAAGCGATACCCAACCACTCCAAGAGCACCAGGCCATCACCCCAACGAATCGGTCTCGCCCTCAACCGTTCGTTAACCCTGGTATCGCCTGAATCGCCGCTCACGATCGATGGGTACGTAGTGGCGGAGAACACGATGGCATTCGGCCGACCGGGCAAGACGGCGACCCTCTCCCTCGGGATGGCTGCGGCCCTCCTGTCGATCTCCGCTCCGGCGCGGGCCGATTTTCAGGGCTGCCTCGCCAACCTCCAGGCGCAGGCCGCGGCGCAGGGCATCTCGGCCCAGACCTTCCGGGCGGCCACCGCCGGCATCGCGCATGACGAGAAGGTGCTGGAACTCTCCCAGGCCCAGCCCGAGTTCAAGACTCCGATCTGGGACTACATGGCCGCCCTGGTCGACGAGGAGCGCGTCGACGACGGCAAGGCGGCGATGCGTCAGCACGCGCAGGCGCTCGCCAACGCGGAGGCGCGCTACGGCGTCGACCGCCACACCATCGCGGCGGTCTGGGGCGTCGAGTCGAATTTCGGCAAGAACCTCGGCAAGATGCCGCTGGTCCAGTCCTTCGCCACCCTGATCTGCGCCAATCATCGCCGGAAGGACTTCTTCAAGGGCGAGCTGATGGCCACCCTGAAGATCATCGAGCGCGGTGACATCGACCCCTCGCGCCTCAACGGCTCCTGGGCCGGCGCCTTCGGCCAGACCCAGTTCATGCCCACCACCTACCAGCGCCTCGCCGTCGACGGCGATGGTGACGGGCGCCGCGATCTGGTCGATTCGGTGCCGGACGCCGTCGCCTCCACGGCCAACTTCCTGCGCGTCGCCAAGTGGAACAACGGCCAGCCCTGGGGCTACGAGGTCAAGGTCCCGCGCGGCTTCAACGCCGGCGCCGCCGGGCGCAAGAACAAGAAGCCGGTGGCGCACTGGGCCTCCCTCGGCGTCACCCGCGTCGACGGCCGCCCGCTCTCGGGCGACGGGCCGGCGGGTATCCTGCTGCCGGCGGGCAGCGACGGGCCGGCCTTCCTGGTGACGAAGAACTTCGACGCGCTCTACTCCTACAACGCCGCCGAATCCTATGGTCTGGCCATCGCGGTGCTGTCCGATCGCCTGCGCGGCCGCGCGGGCATCCAGGCGGAGTGGCCGACCGACGATCCGCCCCTGTCCCGGGCCGAACGCCGCGATCTCCAGGCCCGCCTGACCAAGCGCGGCTTCGACGTCGGCGAGCCGGACGGCAAGGTCGGGTCGAAGACCCGCGACGCGATCAAGGAGGTCGAACGTAGCCTCGGCATGCCGGCGACCGGCCGTCCCGGTGCCAAGGTGCTGGAGGCGCTGCGGCGCGGATGAGTGCGCGCCGCCTGATCAGCTCGGGGTCGCCCTACGAGACCGCCTACGGCTATTCCCGTGCCGTGGTGCAGGATGGCTTCGTGTTCGTGGCCGGAACCACCGGCTACGATTACGCCACGATGACGATGCCGGAATCGGCGGAGGATCAGGCCGAGGCCTGCTGGCGCACGATTGACGCCACGCTGGTGGACGCGGGGTCGTCGCTGGTAGGGATCGTGCGGGCGACCTATTACGTCACCGATCGCGCGGATGCCGAGGCGGTGCTCGGAATCTGTGGGCGGGTGTTGGCCGATGTCCGGCCGGCCGCCACCATCGCCATCGTGGCGGGCCTGCTGCGCCCCGAGATGAAGGTCGAGATCGAGGTCACCGCGAGACTGCCCTAGGGAGAACCCGATCGTGGTCGCACGGCTGATCGCATTGACGGGCGCCACCGGATTCATCGGGCGCCACCTGCTCCACAGTCTGTCGCAGCGGGGCTATCGCGTGCGGGTCCTGCTGCGCCGGCCGGTCGCGATGCCGGAGGGCGCCAGCAGCGCCGTGGTCGGGGACCTGACGCGGCCGATGAACATGGCGGCAGCGCTCGCCGGCGTCGACGCGATCGTGCATTCGGCCGGGCTTGCCCATGCGATGTCGGGAACGCCGGAGGACGACTTCCGCGCCTCGAACACCGAAGCCACGCTGCGCCTCGCCGAAGCCGCCGCCCGCGCCCGCGTGAACCGCTTCGTCTTCCTCTCGTCGATCCGGGCCCAGGTCGGCTTCGCGGCGTCCGGCATCGTGACGGACACAGACCTGCCGGCGCCGACCGACCCGTACGGACGCTCGAAGCGCGATGCCGAGGCAGCCCTGGCGGGGACCGATCTCGACTGGGTCGCCCTGCGACCCGTCCTGGTCTACGGAGCCGGCGCGAAAGGCAATGTCGCCCGCCTGATGCAACTGGCCCGCTCGGCGGCGCCTCTGCCGTTCGCGCGCCTCGACGGTCGGCGCTCGCTGGTCTCGGTCGAGAGCCTGGGCGCCGCGGTAGCGGCGGTTCTCGAAGCGCCCGGCCCGCTGCGCCGGCCCCTGATCGTCGCCGAACCCGATGCCCTGACCCTGCCGGACATGATCACGGCGTTGCGGGCCGGTCTCGGGCGTGGGCCGGGTCTGGTGCCGGTGCCGAGGAGCCTGCTCGGCCTCGCCTGCCGCCTCACCGGTCGGGAGGCCCTCTACGCCCGGCTGGCCGGCGATCTGGTGGCGCGGCCCGATGGGCTGATGGACCTCGGCTGGACTCCGGCCATCGCCGCCCGGGACGGGCTGGTGCGGCTCGCCCGGGAGAGCCTGGCCGGCCACGGACCGAACGGAAACCAGACATAAAAAAGCCCGGCACCGCGCCGGGCTCTGTCGCGAGATAAGCTGTCGATCAGCGGCGGACGTCGAGCACGTCGCCGGAGCGACTGTCGATGACCACGGTCAGGTCGTCGCCGCGACGGTCGGAGCCGCGGACGATCATCCGGGGACCGCGCCGGTCAACGCCGTCGACATCGACGAGGCCTTCGCGCCGGGCGATCCGCGCCGCCTCGCCTCGGGACAGCTCACTGCGCGGCGGACCGCGATCATCGTAGCCGCGACGGTAGCCGGGATCGACCTGGACGCCGCCGGGGCCGATGGAGATCCCCTGCGCGGAGGCGGGCGCGGCGGTCAGGCCGAGGCCGAGCGCCATGAGGCTGCCGGCGAGAATGGTCGAACGAATGGACAACTGGGCTTCCCCCTCTTGCGCGCATCGGGGCGGCACCATCGGCCTCAATACCTGGACGCACGAACTGCGCCTCAATCGACCGATGCGCGCGTTGGTTCCGTGGGCGCGACTCAGCGGACCGCCTTGAGGGCGGCCGCGACGGCGTCGTCCGTTTGGTCGATATCGGGCGCATCGATGTGGCGGAACCGCGCCTGGATCAGGCCGAAAGCTCCGAAGGCGAAATGTCCGGCCGCCACGATGGCGAGCAGGACCCAGCCGTAGGGCTGGGCGCGCAGGGCCGCGAAGGCACCGGCAAGCCCCTTCACTTCGGACGAGGCCTGATACCAGGCCGCCGCGATGAAGAACCCGCCGATGATCAGGAACGCGATGCCGCGCGCGGCATAGCCGAACTGCCCGATCGGCTTGGCCCAGCGGCAATGGTCGGCGTCGAGCTTCAGGCGGTCGGTCACGTCGCCCTTGAAGGCCTTCACCAGGAAGGCGACCCCGCCGCCCATCACGCCGAGGCCGATCAGGCCGACGAGCCACAGTCCGAACGGCTTGGCGAGGAGCCAAGCGGTCCAGTCCTGCGCCTTGTCGCCGCCGCCTCGGCTCAGACCGAGGGCGAGACTCGCGGCGGTGATCGCGAGACCGGTGTAGATCACCGCACTGAGGAGATGGGCGAGGCGCACGATGCTGCCCTTGAGCGACGTGCCGCGGCGGTCGGCGTCGGTGACGCCCTCGACCAGGCGCCAGATCGCGAATCCCAGGAGCCCTACGGCGATCAGGCCGACCAGCACGGCACCGAACGGCCCGGCCAGGACCCAGCGGATGGCGCTCTCGCTGTCGCCCGCGCGTCCCCCCCGGCCGATCGCCGCCAACAGGGCAAGGCCGCCGACCAGACAGTAAACGACGCCGCGCGCGCCGTATCCGAACCGAGCCAGACGCTCGATTGTGTTGAGTCCAAGTGAAAACACGGCGCTTCCTGGTATTCCACGACTGGTTCAGTCGGAGGAACGCGCAGCCTTGCCAGATAGTGCCACGTAGAAGCCGAGGCCGTCGCCAGCCGGCAGGGTCTGCAGGCGATCGACCAAACCCTTGCGCTTGGCGTCGAGCAGAAGCCGTCCGATCGGTTGGAACAGGGTTTCGCCGCCGCCCTCCGGCGGAGGATCGAGACGGAGCGCCACCGTCTTGCCCTTCCCGAACCGGCTGCGCTCCAGCATGTCGGCAAGCGACGCTTCCGCCGTCGGTCGGTTCACCCCGCGCAGGTCGAGCACCGATTCGGCGTCGGTGACGCCGAGCGAGCCACGCAGCTTCGCGGCATAGAAATCTTCGAAGTGAGGCACCGGGCAATGCAGTCCTGGCTGGAGACGAAGACGGATCTGCGCGTCAGAGCGCGATGCCATCGTAGACGCCTGTCAGTCCAGCGCACAACGGGGTCGGGGTGCGTCGTGTCGGGTTCAGTCCCCGGCACCAACGGTGCGCCGGGAACCGATCAGGCGAGTCGCAGGCCGATCAGCCGTGAACGAGCACGTTCCGGAACTGCCACGGATCGCTGGTGTCGATGTCCTCGGGGAACAGGCCCGGGCGACCGGTCAGCGGGGTCCAGTCGGTATAGACGCCGACGACGGGGCCGAGATACGGGGTCTGCACCTCGAGGCAGCGGCGGAAATCCATCTCGTCGGCCTCGACGATGCCGGCCTCCGGGTTCTCAAGGGCCCAGACCATGCCGGCGAGCACGGCCGAGGTCACCTGCAGGCCGGTGGCATTCTGGTAGGGGGCGATGCGGCGGGTCTCTTCGATGGAGAGCTGCGAACCGTACCAGTAGGCGTTCTTGGCGTGGCCGTAGAGGAGAACGCCGAGCTCGTCGATGCCGTCCACGATCTCGGTCTCGTCGAGGATGTGGTGCTTCTCCTGAACCTTGCCGCCATTGCCGAACATCTCGTGCAGCGACAGGACGGCGTCGTTGGCCGGGTGGTAGGCGTAGTGGCAGGTCGGGCGGTAGGCGGCGCGCTCACCCTCCAGCACGGTGTAGTAGTCGGAGATCGAGACGGCCTCGTTGTGCGTCACCAGGAACCCGAACTGCGACTGGGCGGTCGGGGTCCAGGAGCGCACGCGGGTGTCGGCGCCGGGCTGAAGCAGGTAGATCGCGCAGCGCGACCCTTTCTCCTGCTCGCGGGCGTTGTCGGGCTTCCAGGTCTCGTGGGTGCCCCAGCCGAGTTCGGCCGGCTGGTTGCCTTCGGAGACGAAGCCTTCCACCGACCAGGTGTTGACGAACACGCCCATGGGCTTGGCCGACTTGGCGCGCTGGGTGTCGCGCTCGGCGATGTGCACGCCCTTGACGCCGACCTCGCGCATGAGCGCGGCCCAGCCGGCGCGGTCCTTCGGCTCGGGGGTCTTCAGCCCGAGATCGCCGGCGACGTTGAGGAGCGCCTGCTTGACGAACCACGAGACCATGCCGGGATTGGCGCCGCAGCACGAGACGGCGGTGATGCCGCCCGGGCTCGCCGCGCGGGCGTCGAGGATGTCCTGGCGCAGGGCGTAGTTGGTGCGGTCGCCCTGGCTCTTGTTCTTGTCGAAGTAGAAGCCCGGCCAGGGCTCGGCCACGGTGTCGATGTAGAAGGCGCCGAGTTCGCGGCACAGTTCCATGATGGCGCGCGACGAGGTGTCGACCGAGAGGTTGACGCAGAAGCCCTGGCCGCCGCCCTCGGTGAGGAGGGGCGTCAGGATTTCGCGGTAGTTCTCCTTGGTGAGCGCCACCTGCTCGAAGCGCAGGCCATGCTTGTCGGCCAGCGGCTTGTGCGCGTCGGACGGCTCGACGACGGTGAAGCGGGCCTTGTCGTACTCGAAGTGGCGCTCGATCAGCGGAAGGGTGCCGCGCCCGATGGAGCCGAAGCCGATCATCACGATGGGGCCGGTGATGCGGCCGTGGACGGGCCAGGAGGTTGCGGCTTCGGTCATCAGCACTCGATCCTTCTCATACTCAATTCGTCGTCATCGCTCGGCGAGCGCCGTGCTTAGGCGCCGCAAATGACGAACAAGCGACGGGCTCAGTGACGTTTGCGGCCCGCAGGGTCAACTCCCCGACCGGATCGGCGTCCACCCGCGCGACGGGCCGGGCTCGACGCAAGGGTTACGGAACCCTAAATCGTCCCATGTGTCGGACGCGGGTCGCCGTCCCACCGCAACGGATTGCAGACCGCCTCGGACGCTCCGATATTGCACTGCAACAGAACAACGCCGATCCCCGTCTTCAGAGGGGTCGACAGCGAGGAAGCGTCCGTCCCTCGACGCCACGGACCGCCGCTATGCTTTCCCTGATCACCGCACGCCTTTCCGCCCCCGTCGACGAGCCGATCGATCGCGATCCCGGCATCATTACGCTGGCCGCCTCCATCCTGCGCATGATGGGCCGTCGCCACGACGCCGCCTTTCAGCGTCGCTGCGAACTCGCCGCCAAGGCCGAGCATCACTCCGCGATCTGAGGTGCGGCGTCGGGCCGACCGTCAGGCCACTCGTCGTCGCGAGGCCGCACCGGCCTCGGCGAATGGCCGCTCGCCGATGTTCGGTTCGGCGATCGGCAAGGCCACCACGTCCGCTGTGTTCGTGCGATCGGGTGCCGAATCATCCCAGGCTCCGGTGGCTCGCACGATGCCGCGCGCGCCCGATAGAGTCTCCGGCCGCAATTCGAGCCCGAGCAGGCGATCGCGCTCGAACGGACCAGGCATGAACAGCCCCTCCGCCAGCGCCGGCGAGAAGCCGAAGCGCGCATAGTACGGCGCGTCACCCATCAGCAGCACGGCGCCGTGACCGAGGATCGTCGCCCGGCGCAGGGACGCGTGCATCAGCATCGTGCCGAGACCGATCCCCTGAAGGGATGGATCGACAGCGAGCGGGCCGAGCAGCAGGGCGGACCGGCCGAGGCCGGCTTCCACGTGCCAGAGGCGGACGGTGCCGATCACCCGGTCGTCCCGCTCGGCCACCAGGGCCAGCCCCTCGGCCGGAAGACGCCCCTCGCGCAGGCGCTCGGAGGTCTTCAGGCGTCGCGCCTCGCCGAAGCAGGCGTCGAGCAGGCGTTCCCGGGCGACGAGGTCGGCGGGTTTCTCATCACGGATCTGGACCAAGGCCGCACCCTTCCCGAACGTTGGGCAGGCGACGAAACGATCCGGGCGCTATCGCGGAGGATGCGCACGGGGCGAGCATGTGGGGAGCCACCGCCGGGCACCCTCCAGCGAGGGTGCCCGGCCTGTGCGTCACGACCGTAGAGCGGTTCAGATGACGTATTGCTGAAGGGGCGGGAAGCCGTTGAACGCCACCGCCGCGTAGGTGGTGGTGTAGGCACCCGCGCCCTCGATCAGCACTTTGTCGCCAATCGAGAGCGAGACCGGCAGCGGATACGGCACCTTCTCGTAGAGCACATCGGCCGAATCGCAGGTCGGGCCGGCGAGGACGCAGGGGGTCATGCGGTCCTCGTCGTGCTCGGTGCGGATCGCGTAGCGGATCGACTCGTCCATGGTCTCGGCCAGACCGCCGAACTTGCCGATGTCGAGATAGACCCAGCGCACCTCGTCCTCGGCCTCCGACTTCTTCGAGACCAGCACGACCTCGGCCTCGATCATGCCGGCATTGCCGACCATGCCACGGCCCGGCTCGATGATGGTCTCGGGCATGTGGTTGCCGAAGTGCTTGGTCAGCGCGCGGAAGATCGCGTCGCCGTAGGATTCCACGCCCGGCACTGCCTTGAGGTACTTGGTCGGGAAGCCGCCGCCGAGGTTGACCATCGACAGGCTGATGCCGCGCTGGGCGCATTCCTCGAAGATCATGGCGGCGGAGGCCAGTGCCCCGTCCCAGGCCCCGGTGTTGCCCTGCTGCGAACCGACATGGAAGGAGACGCCGTAGGCGGTGAGGCCCTGGCGGTGGGCATGCTCCAGCACGTCGACCGCCATCTCCGGCACGCAGCCGAATTTGCGCGAGAGCGGCCACTCGGCCCCGGCCCCGTCGCACAGGATGCGGCAGAACACCTGCACGTCGGCGCCGTCGATCCCTGACGCGTCGGCGGCGCGGGCGATCTTCTCGACCTCGGCCTGGCAATCGACGGCGAAGAGGCGCACGCCGAGCTTGAGCGCACGGGCGATGCAGCGCTCCTTCTTGATGGTGTTGCCGAACGAGACCCGGTCGGCGGTGGCGCCGGCGGCGAGCGCCATCTCGACCTCGACCACCGAGGCCGTATCGAAGCAGGAGCCCATCTCGGCGAGCAGGCGCAGCACCTCGGGAGCCGGGTTCGCCTTGACGGCATAGAACACGCGGGTGTCCGGCAGGGCGCGCGCGAACGCGGTGTAGTTGTCGCGCACGACCTCGAGGTCGAGCACCATCACGGGGCCTTCGTCCTGGCCCATGTCGCGGCGGGCGCGGAGGAAATCGCGGATACGATCGGTCATGGTCGTTCCAACCCACAGGTTCGCGGCCGCCCTCACGGGGCGCGCTGTCGAATGTCAGGACGACGCGAGTCGTCCGGCGTCTGGGGGCGCTGCGTCGCGACGCATCGCGTGCTTTGGAGACACGCGAAGCGCAGCGGGCGCGAGAGCACCCGGAAGCTGCCTTGGATTGGAAGGGAGGACCCCCACCGCACGCCGGGCAAAGAGAAACAAGCCTCTTCGGTGCCGGCCTTTGGAGGGCCGACGAGACCAAAAAAGCCCGTTCGTCGTTGCTTTAAGCTGCGTCCCCCGTGGAGAGCGGGGTTCGCCGGTTTCGCCTCCGGCTGCCGGTTGTTGTCGGGGTCCGGTGTTGCCACCTGGATGCCGGCCGGAGGGAATCCACCCTGTCGACCATCGATCCTTTAAGACCCCTGGCGGCTGTCCGGCAGTTGGCCGGATGCCCACCAACCGACACGCGGCCACAGGCACGTGCGAAATTGGGCAAGGCGCATATACGGTCAGGGCGTTCCGGCCACAAGGGAAAGCCGTGTTTTTCACCAACCTTCTGCTGTGAGCAGCCAGGGCTGTTGCATAAACGCCGCGCCGGTTTTCTTGACCGCGCCGATGGGCTCTTCCCAAGGGGCCGCGGACGGGCCATCAAGCGCACGGTTTTCACGCGTGGACGCACCGGGTCGCAGGCCAATGACAGAACTCAACCGGCGCTCCGTCGTCCAGGGTCTGGCGGCGACCGCGGCCTTCGTCGCGGGTACCGCGGAGGGGCAGGCGCAGCCGCCGGACCGGCGGCCCGAAACCCCGTTCGGCTTCGCCGATGTGGAGCGCCGCGCCAGCGACCTCGCCAAACTTCCCTACGACGCCCGGATTCCGGCGCTGCCGGCGCCGATCGCCAAGCTCGACTACGATGCCTGGCGCGATATCCGCTTCAAGCCCGACAAGGCGTTTCTGGGGGAGGGGAGCCCGTTCCGGCTCCAGCTCTTCCACCTCGGCTTCCTCTACAACCGCCCCGTGACGGTAAACCTCGTGCGCGGCGGGGTGGCGACGCCGATCCCCTATCAGGCCAGCCTCTACGACCTGGGCCGGACCAAGCTCGACCGGGCGCTGCCGCTCGATCTCGGTTTCGCGGGAATCCGCATCCATTCCCCCCTGAACAAGCCGAACCTGCTCGACGAACTGATCAGCTTCCTGGGGGCGAGCTACTTCCGCTTCCTCGGGCGCGACCAGCTCTACGGACTGTCGGCGCGCGGCATCGCGGTCAATGTCGAGGGCGTCGGCGGACCCGAGGAGTTCCCGGTGTTCCGCGAATTCTGGGTCGCCCAGCCCGAGACCAATGCCGATGCGCTGGTCATCGACGCGCTCCTCGACGGTCCCTCGCTGACGGGCGCATTCCGCTTCACCGTGCGGCCGGGCGACGAGACCAGCGTCGGCGTGACGGCGACGCTGAACCCGCGGGTCGATCTCGCCACGGTCGGTCTCGCGCCGCTGACCTCGATGTATTTCATCGGCGAGAACGACCACAGCCACACCGACGATTACCGGCCGGAACTCCATGATTCCGACGGGTTGCAGATCGCGGCGGGCAGCGGCGAGTGGCTGTGGCGCCCGCTGGAGAACCCGGCCGCGCGCCGCATCTCGACCTTCGCCGACCGCGACCCCAAAGGCTTCGGGCTGCTACAGCGTGACCGCCACTTCAAGGCCTATCAGGACCTGGAGGCCTCCTATAGCCGACGCCCCGGCTACTTCGTCGAGCCCGAGGGCGCCTGGGGCGAGGGCGCCGTGATGCTGATGGAACTGCCCACGGATACGGAGGTGAACGACAACATCGTCGCCTGCTGGCGGCCGGCTCAAGCCTATCCGGCCGGGACGCCGGTGCGGCTCGCCTACCGGGTGCGGACGGTCGGCGGCGAGACCCTGCATCCCGGCGGGCAGGTGGTGAACACCTTCAGCGTAGCGCCGGTGGCGAGCGGAACCGCGAAGGCCGCCGAGATCAAGGGCGGTCTCGTACGCCGCTTCCTCATCGATTTCGCCGGCGGCGAACTCGGCTATTACCGTCCCGATCCGGCCAAGGTCGAAATCGTGGCCGGGACCTCGGCGGGCCGGATCACCGCCACCTCCCTGGTGCCGAATCCGCATATCGACGGCTTTCGCGCCGCCGTGGATGTGGCTCTCGAATCGACCGGGCAATCGACCGATCTGCGGGCCTTCCTCAAGGCGGGCGGCCGCGCGCTGACGGAAACCTGGACCTGTCCCTGGACCGCCACGTGAGCGCGCCTTCGCCGAAGGCGGAGCCGCCCCCCATCGTCACGCTGCGGGTCGCCACGCCGGCCGACCTCGACGCGCTGGTCGCCCTCGAACATGCGGCCTTCGCCGGTGACCGGGCCGAGCGCCGCTCCATCCGGCACGCCATCCGGTCGCCGAGCATGACCGTGCTGGTGGCGATCATGGATGACGGGGCGGAGCAGGACATTCTGGTGGGCGCGGCCACCCTGGAGCGGCGGCGCGGCAGCCGCAACGCGCGGCTCTCGTCGATCGCGGTCTCGCCGCTGCGGTCGGGTCTGGGCCTCGGCAGCCGGATACTCGACGGCGCCGAGGACGATGCCAGGGCTCATGGCTGCACCCGGCTGCGCCTCGAGGTCCGGGCCGACAACGGCGCCGGCATCCGCCTCTATGAGCGCCGCGGCTACGTGCGGTTCGCGGTCATTCCGGATTATTACGAGGATGGCATGGAAGCCTGGCGCTACACCAAGGACCTCTGAACGGACATGACCCGCCCCGGCCAAGGCCGGAACGGGTCATGGATCGAGCCGGACTAAAGCGACGATATCAGTCGCAGCTTTCCTTCGTGACCGTCTTGCGGTCGCCGAGGTCGTTCTCCTTGGTCACCGTCTTGGTGGAGCAGCCGTCGCTCGACTCGCGGCGCTCGACCGTGCGGCTCTCGGAGGCGGGGCGATCGACGACCACGGTGTCGGGCGCATCACGGCGGATCACCGTGGTTTCGGCCTGGGCGGCGGAGGCACCGAACAGCGTTGCCAGGGTCAGGGCGGCGAGAACGGGGTGGCGCATGGATAACTCCCAAGTTGAAACTGCCGCCACAACGGAGATCGCCTTCAAACCGTTCCGCTTAACGCGGAGACATCTTGATCAATGGTTACGAATACGCGCCGAGCGTTGACGTTGCCCTGGTTGCGTCGGCGCGCATTCTGACAATCGACTCAACCAAGGGCAGCAGCGAGCGTCGTAGCAAGGGGAGTCGTTGGCCGTCCGATCAGGGCACGCAACGCATGGCCCGCGTCGAACAGGGCGTCTTTGGCGGCGCCGGCATCGGAATCCGCGAGCAGACTCGCCAGCCCCTCGGGGAGCCCCGCGGTCAGGAGGGCCGAGCGGTAATCCGCCGCCGTCAGATCCTGATAGCGCAGCGGTCGGCCGGAAATGCGGGCGGCTTCGGCGGCGAAGTCCGCCAGGGTGTAGGCCGCGTCGCCCGCCAGTTCGTAGGTCCGGCTCTCGGACGATCCGGCGGTCAGCACGGCAGCCGCAGCCTCGGCGTAGTCGACTCGCGCCGCGCTGGCGATCCGTCCCGCGCCGGCGCTTCCGAACATGACGCCCCGTGCCAGGGCAGCCGGGAGGGCGGCGGCGTAGTTCTCGGTGTACCAGCCATTGCGCAGGAGGACGGTCGGCACACCCGACTCCGCCAGGGCCGCCTCGGTGGCCCGATGTTCCTCGGCAAGCGCGAGGGGCGAGGTGTCGGCCCGCAGCAGGCTGGTATAGGCGATCACTTTCACGCCCGCATCGACGGCCGCCGCGATGACGTTGCGGTGCTGAACGACGCGCGACCCGACTTCGCTCGACGAGATCAACAGCAGGCGATCGATGCCCGCGAAGGCGATGCCGAGGGTATCCGGCGCCGAGTAGTCGGCGACCCGGACCTCGACGCCACGCGCCGCCAGGTCCTGCGCGGCGGGCGTGTCGCGGTTGCGGACGCCGGCGACGATCGTACCGGCTGGCACTGCGCGCAGCAGCGCCGCGATGACAAGACGTCCGAGTTGACCGGTGGCTCCGGTGACGAACAGGCGCGGGGACGGGGTCTGCGACATGGCTGGGCTCCTGGTGGTTTCTTTCCGACACAAGGTCTATAAAAGAGACCGCCCAGGCCCGTAAGACGGCAGGTTTTTGTGTCCAGGTTACCGTGGAGGAACCACCATGGCCGAAGGGCCGGACCTCGCCCGCAAGTTCGCGTCCTGGCAGGATCTCGGCTTCGACCCGGACCATTGCCCGGTCCGCGACGTGCTGAGCCATCTCGGCGACAAGTGGACGACGCTGATCATCGCCGCGCTGGCCGGTGGCACGCAGCGGTTCGGGGCGATCCATCGGGTGATTCCCGACATCTCGAAGCGGATGCTGACGCAGACCCTGCGCGACCTGGAGCGGGACGGGCTGGTGAGCCGTCGCGTGTTCCCGACCAGCCCGCCGAGCGTCGCATACAGCCTCACGCCGCTGGGCGGCTCGCTGCTCGATCCGCTCGGTGTGCTGGTCGAGTGGGCGGAGCGGAACCACCCCGCCATCCGCGCGGCCCGGACGCGCTTCCGGGCCGATCCTTGAGCGGCGGGGCGCTCAGCCCTCAATGCGGGAGAAATCCGCCACTTCGCGCGTCGCCGCCCGCAGAGCATTGAGCAGGGCGAGGCGGTTCCGGCGCAGGTCCGCATCGTCGGCATTCACCGTGACGCGCTCGAAGAACGCGTCCACCGGCGCGCGCAGGGTCGAGAGCGCCTGCATGGCCCCGGCAAAATCCTCAGCCGCCACCGCCGCCGAGGCCTTTTCGCGGGCTACCGCCAGAGCCTCCGCCAGGGCGCGCTCCTCCGGCTCACCCGTGGCAGCCAGCGCCGCATCCGGGGCGGCGTCGTAGGTGCGACCGTCCTTCTTCTCCTCGATGCGGAGAATGTTGGCGGCGCGCTTGTAGCCGGCGAGCAGATTCTTGCCGTCATCGGTCTCCAGGAACGAGCCCAGCGCCTCGACGCGGCGCACCACCATCAGGAGGTCGTCCTGCCCGGGCAAGGCGAACACCGCATCGATCAGGTCGTGGCGGGCGCCCTTGTCGCGCAGGTAGACTTTGAGGCGGTCGGCGAAGAAGGCGAGCAGACTGGCAGCGTCCGCGTCGCTCTCGCTCAAGGCAGCGTCCGCCTCAATCCGCGGCGTACCGCCGTAGTTTCGCAAGCCATCGGCTGCCGCCTGGTATCCGTCGCGTGACAGGGACAGCTTGACGGTGTTCTCGATCAGCAGCCGGATCACGCCGAGCGCCGCGCGCCGGAGGGCATACGGGTCCTTACTGCCGGTCGGCTTCTCGTCGATCGACCAGAATCCCACCAGGGTGTCGAGTTTGTCCGCGAGCGCCACCGCGACCGCGACCGGATCGGTCGGAACCCGATCGGAAGGGCCAACCGGCTTGTAATGATCTTCGACCGCCGCCGCGACGCTCGGCGCTTCGCTCTGGAGTGCCGCGTATTTGCGCCCCATCAAGCCCTGCAGCTCGGGAAACTCGCCGACCATCTCGGTGACGAGGTCGGCCTTGGCGAGCGTCGCCGCGCGCTCGGCCAGATCCGGGTCGGCCCCGACCAGGGGCGCCAGTTCACGCGCCAGGGCGGCGATGCGCTGCACCCGCTCGCCCTGCGTGCCGAGCTTCTCGTGGAACACGATGCTGTCGAGCTTGGGCAGGCGGTCTTCCAGCCGGATCGCCTTGTCGGTCTCCCAGAAGAACTTGGCGTCCGACAGGCGCGCCCGCACCACGCGCTCGTTGCCGGCCGTGATGGCGAGGCCGCCATCGCTGGCGACGAGGTTCGATATCAGGATGAAGGCGGGCGCGAGGGTGTCGGTGCCGGCCAGGCGCAGGACGAAGCACTTCTGGTTGGCCCGGATGGTGGCCCGGATCGCCTCGGCCGGGATGTCCAGGAAGGTCTCGTCGAACGAGCCCATCAGCACCACGGGCCATTCCACCAGACCGGCGACCTCCTCCAACAGGCCCTCGTCCTCCACGAGTTCGAGGCCGCGCGCGAAGGCGAGGTCGCGGGCATCGTGCAGGATGATGTCCTTGCGGCGCTCCACGTCGAGCACGACCTTGGCGCGCTCCAGGGCCTGGACGTAGTCGTTGAAGCGCCGGACTTCGATCGCCTCGGGCGCGAGGAAGCGGTGGCCGTAGGTGGTGGTGCCGGCGACGATGCCGTCGACCGCGAACGGCACCACGTCCGGGGTCTCGGTCTCCGGCCCGAAAGTGGCCACGATGGATTGCAGTGGCCGCACCCAGCGCAGGGCGCCCGGCTGCGCCGAGGCCTTGCCCCAGCGCATGGATTTCGGCCACGGGAAGCTGCGGATGATCTGCGGCAGGATCTCGGCCAGGACGTCGAGGGTCTCGCGGCCCGGCCGCTCGATCACCGCCACGTAGAACTCGCCCTTCTTGGGGTCGGTCACGATGGTGGCCTGGTCGAGGCTCGCCAGCCCCGCGCTCTTGAGGAAGCCCTGGACCGCTCCCTCCGGCGCGCCGACCCGGGGGCCCTTGCGCTCCTCGCGCACGTCCTGCCCGCGCGGCGGCAGGCCGGCCACGTGCAGCGCCAGCCGGCGCGGCGTCGCGAAGGCCTTGGCGCCCTCGTAGAGGAAGCCGCGCTCGATCAGAGCGTCGGTGACGAGCTTCCGCAGATCGTCGGCCGCGCGCCGCTGCATGCGGGCGGGAATCTCTTCGGAGCGGAGTTCGAGGAGGAGGTCGGGCATGGGCGGGGCGTCCGGGAAGATGTTCGAGAAGGCGAGGAGCGTTGGCAGCGCGATGGGTCAGGCCGCCCCGCCGCCCGCCGTGCGCAGGTACGCCGCCCCGCAGGCCTTCGCGAGTTCGCGCACCCGGAGGATGTAGCTCTGACGCTCGGTCACCGAGATGACGCCGCGGGCGTCGAGCAGGTTGAAGACGTGGCTCGCCTTGATGCACTGGTCGTAAGCCGGCTGAGCCATCCGATGCCGATCGGACTCGCCCGTGGGTGCTCCCGCGTCGAGGTAGGTCCGGCAGGCTTTTTCCGCGTCGGTGAACTGGCGGAACAGCATCGCGGTGTCGGCAGCCTCGAAGTTGTGGCGCGAATATTCCTGCTCGGATTGCAGGAAGACGTCGCCATAGGAGACTCGCTCGTCGCCCGTGCCGCCGTTGAAATTCAGGTCGTAGACGTTCTCGACGCCCTGGACGTACATCGCCAGGCGCTCGAGCCCGTAGGTCAACTCGCCGGCGACCGGCGCGCATTCGATGCCGGCGACCTGCTGGAAGTAGGTGAACTGGCTCACCTCCATTCCGTCGCACCAGCACTCCCACCCGAGCCCCCAGGCGCCCAGCGTCGGGCTCTCCCAATCGTCCTCGACGAAGCGGATGTCGTGGAGCTTCATGTCGACGCCGATGGCATCGAGGGAGGCGAGGTAGAGTTCCTGCAGGTTCGGCGGATTGGGCTTCAGGATGACCTGGAACTGGTAATAGTGCTGCAGCCGGTTGGGGTTCTCGCCGTAGCGCCCGTCCTTGGGCCGGCGCGAGGGCTGCACGTAGGCGGCCTTCCACGGCTTCGGTCCCAGTGCCCGTAAGGTGGTGGCCGGATGGAAGGTGCCGGCGCCCACCTCCATGTCGTAGGGCTGCAGGATGACGCAGCCCTGCGCCGCCCAGAACCGCTGAAGCGTCAGGATCAGGCCCTGGAACGAAGTCTTGGGCGCGAGATCGACGGCGCTCGACAGGGGATTGGCGCTCGACATGGGTCTTCCGGTCCGTGGAGGGACGGCCAGCGTTTAAGAGGCCGGTCCGGGGTGTCAAGCGACGGCGCCGCGCAGGCCCGTTTACCACGCGGGTGTGGCGGCACACACATTTCGGCCACGATTCGACATAGCGGTGGAACGGTCTCGCTTGCTGCCAAGTTTATCCGGCAATCAAGGGGTTTTCGCCGCCTCCCGGGCGGACGACAATTTGGATCTTCGCGCCATGCGCTCGTCTTTCACAGTGTTCGCCGCCCTCGTTGCAGCTTCCCTCGTTGCGACCCCGCTGGTCATCACGGCGTCGAACGCGCTCGCGACCGCCGAATATTCGGATGCGGTGACGATGCCGGCTGCCGTGACTCCGATCGAGGTGGCGGCCGTACCGGCACCGGTCCTGGCCGAGACCTGCGCCCGGAAGGTTCGGGTCGTCTATGCCGGCTACGGCAACGACGCCTGCAAGCGCTGAACCGCGGCGTCTCGCAGCGACACGCTACAAGCCATAGCGGGCGAAGGCGGCGCGATCCTCGATCGCCGCCATCACCTCGCCCGCGACGCTGCTACCCGGTGCCGAGCGGCGCAGCAGCCGCGCAATCAGCGAGCCCTTCTTGTCGGCGATGAAAACCAGTTCGACCGTATCGCCGTAGCGCGCCCGAAGCGTCGAGCGGGCATCGCCGAGCCCATCCACCAATCCGAGCGGCACGGCCTGCTGGCCGGTCCAGACCGCGCCGGTGAAGAGATTCTCGCCCTGCGCCGCCAATTTCGGGCGCCGTGCGCTCACCAGCGCGGTGAAGAGCGCCTGCACGTCGGCCTGGATGACCTTGAGGCGCGCGACGTCGGCGGGGTCTTCCGGGCGGAACGGGTCGAGCATCCCCTTGGCTTCGCCCTGCGTGTGCACACGGCGGTCGACGCCGATGCGCTCGATCAGGCGGTCGAACCCGAACCCCGCCGAGACGACGCCGATCGATCCGACGAGGGACATCGGATCGGCGATGATCTCGTCGGCGGCACAGGCGATCATGTAGCCGCCCGAGGCCGCCACATCCTCCACGAAGGCGAGAACGGGAAGCTTCTTCTCGGTCGCCAGAGCGCGGATGCGCTGGTGGATCAGGTGGGACTGGGCCGGTGCGCCGCCGGGCGAATTGATGACGAGGGCGACCGCCGAGATGCCGGGTGTCGTGAAGGCGCGCTCCAGGCTGCTGGCCAGACCGCCGATCGAGAGCCCGGCCCGGAACGGCGACACGGCTCCGATCGCTCCGCTGAGCCGCAGGACGGCAACGCGCGGGACGTTTCGGCGCCAACGGCGCGGCAGGAGCGCGCGCAGGGGACCCGGCAGGGAAATCGGCATGGTGCAGCGACTCGATGTTGCTTGAAACACGGACCGGCGCGACCGCGCTGCCCCGGGGGAGGGCGACTGGGCCGTCCCGGAGCCTGAACTGGGGCGAGCCGAACCGTTTTGCCAGCCTCGCTGTCGTCGCCCCCGGTTCAGGGCGCTTCAGAGGTCTGGCCGATCCAGCCTCGGCCGGCATTGAGCCCCTCGGCCACCTCCGTGAACCGACCGGCTTCGTCCTGCAGGATGAGCGCCGGCAGGAGCCCGAAGGACCCCCGGCTGCCCTTGACGGCACTGACGAGGATGCGGATCGCCGGGCGGTCGGGTCTTGCCTGCACCGGCCGGACGGTCACGGCGCCGAAACGCCCCTTCAGGGCGTCGAGGCAGGCGGGCAGGGCGTCGGCCCGGTGGATCAGGCCGAGACGCCCGTGCGGGCTCAGCAGGTCGGCACAGGTGCGGAGCCAGCCGTCGAGTCCGCCTTCGGGGCCGGCCATGCCATAGCCATGCGCGCTGGCCTTGGCCGTCACCGGCGAGGCGCGGTAACGGCCGGGCTCGAAGAACGGAGGGTTGGTCAGGACGAGGCCGGCGACGCCGGAGGCGAGCCCGGCGGCGCGGCGCTGGGCGCCCGTTGCCAGGACATCCGCAACGATCACCGTGGTCCGGTCGCCGAGTCCATTCGCGTTCGCGTTGATCCGGGCCAGCCCGGCGAGTTCGGGCTCGCGCTCGACCAGGACCACCCGGGCGTCGGGATGGCGCAGGGCGACGGCGAGGCCGACCGCCCCGGTGGAGGCCCCGACATCGCAGACGATGGTGCCCGGTTCCGGCACCATCAGGCTCGCCAGCAGCACCGCATCGGTGCCGGCCCGGTGTCCGCCGCGCGGAGGCTGATGCAGCCGGAGGCGGCCGCCGAGCCAGAGATCGGGCGGGGCAAGCGTCAGGGGATCAGGCATCCCGAAGCTCATGGGCGAGACCCGCATCGGTGAGCAGGCGCCGCGCCTGGCGGGCATGGTCGTGCGGCACCAGGAGCCGCCGGGCGAAAGCGCCGATCGAGCCTTCCAGCAGGCTCATATGCTGGTCGGCCACGAGGACCGGGATCGACGCGCCCTCCAGAAGCGACTGGGCGAAGCCGATGAGAACGATGTCGTTGCTGCGGATCAGTTCGGTCATGCATCGTCATCCGGGGCGACATCATGGGCGCAGCTTGTCGCTGTAGCTTGCGGCATGGTGCGTGTTGCAGCGCCATCGGGCGCATGCGATGGGGTGTCACAGACGCGATCGATTGGATCGCGCCGCGTTGGCGTAGGGAAGCGGGAGGTCTCGAGGTCTTGGGCGTCGTAGTTCCGATCGATGAGAGCAGCCCCGACCCGGAGGCGAGCCTGGCCGACCTGGTCTCCCTGGTGTCCAGCGGCATGGAGCGCGTCAACGCGACCATCCTGTCACGGACCGGGTCCGACGTGCAGATGATTCCGGAAGTTGCCAACCACCTCATTTCGTCGGGCGGCAAGCGTCTGCGTCCGATCCTCACCCTGGCGACCGCCGACCTCTGCCACTATGCCGGGGACGGCGCCGTGAAGCTCGCGGCCAGCGTCGAGTTCATGCACACCGCCACGCTGCTGCATGACGACGTGGTCGACGGCAGCGACATGCGGCGCGGCAAGGTCGCGGCCCGCATCAAGTGGGGCAACGAGGCGAGCGTCCTCGTCGGCGATTTCCTTCTGGGACAGGCCTTCCGCATGATGGTCGAGGTCGGCTCCCTCAAGGCCCTCGACATCCTGTCGGCAGCAGCCACCATCATCGCCGAGGGCGAGGTGATGCAGCTGACCGCCGCGAAGAATACCGAGACGAGTGAGGACGAGTACCTCGCCGTGATCAGCGCCAAGACGGCCGAACTGTTCGCCGCCGCCTGCGAGGTCGGTCCGGTCCTCGCCTCCCGCGCCGAAGCGGAGCAGGCGGCCTGCCGCGCCTACGGCATGAATCTCGGCATCGCCTTCCAGCTCATCGACGACGTGCTCGATTACGGCGGCACCAGCGACACCCTCGGCAAGAACGTCGGTGACGATTTTCGCGAGGGCAAGATCACCCTGCCGATCGTGCTGGCGGTGCGGCGCGCCACCGGCTCCGAGCGCAGCTTCTGGAAGCGCACGCTGGAACTCGGCGAGGTGGCCGATGCCGACCTGGAGACCGCCCGCACCATCCTCAGGCGACACGGCGCCCTGGAGGAGACGATGGCGCGCGCGCGCCTTTACGGGGATCGGGCGCGCGATGCCCTGAAGCCGTTCCCGCCGAGCCCGATGAAGCACGCGCTCCTGCAGGTCGTGGATTTCTGCATCGCGCGGGCTCACTGAGCCTTCGCGGTGGGCGCAGGCCCCTGGGCTCTCAGGCCGCGGCGTGATCCGGGACGGCAGGCGCGCTGAGGATCGGATTGCTGCCGCTCCGGCTCTCCGTGGTTTCCATCGGGGACGGGGCGATCACGATCCGACCGGCAGCGTCGGTCCATTGGACCAGCAGTTCGTCCGTGATGCCCTTGTCCTGCGGTTTCCCGAACAGATAGCCCTGTCCGTAGGTGCAGCCCTGGCCGGCGAGCCAGTCGACGCTCGACCCGGTCTCGATGCCCTCGGCGGTGGTCAGGAGACCGAGGCTGGAGCCGAGGGCGATGATCGCGTCGACGAGCTTCGCCCGCTCGCTGCTGAGCCGCATCGCCTCGACGTAACTGCGGTCGATCTTGAGCTTGTCGAAGCGCAGCTCGCGCAGATGATAGAGGCTGGAATAGCCGGTCCCGAAATCATCGAGGGCGACGCGGATTCCGAAGGCCTGGAGTGACGTCAAAGCAGTCCGCGCCGCCTCCAGGTCGTTGACCAGGGCGGTCTCGGTGATTTCGATTTCGAGGCGGTACGGAGCGAAACCGGTCTCGGTCAGGATCGCCAGGATGCGCTCGGGCAGGCGTGGGTCCCGCAGCTGGATCGGCGAGATATTGACCGCGAGCTGCAGGTGAGCGGGCCATTGGCGCGCATCCGCGCAGGCCTTGCGCATCAGCCCCCAGGTCAGTTCGGCGATCTGGTCGGTCTCCTCGGCCAGGGTGATGAAGGCGTCGGGTCCGAGAATTCCGTGCTGCGGGTGGTTCCAGCGCGCCAACACCTCGAAGCCGATCAGGTCCCGGCCGGGCAGCGAGACCACCGGCTGGTAGAACGGCTCGATTTCCCCGCGTTCGATTCCGACCCGCAACTCGCCCTCCAGGCGTGCCCGCGCCTTGAGGGCGTGACCCATGTCGAGGTGGAAGAACCGGAAGGTGGCGCGGCCGTCGCGTTTGCCCTGATCCATCGCGACGTCGGCGGAATGCAGCAGAGCTTCCGCGCTTCGGCATTCCTCCGTCGCCGTCGTGATCCCGACGGTGGCGCCGATCTCCAGATGCCCCTGTTCCCAGGCGATCGATTGCGAGATCGAGGCGATGATCCCTTGCGCCAGGCGCGCCAGAACCTCCAGATCGTCACCGGGATCGACCAGGAGGGCGAATTCGTCGCCGCCGAGACGGGCGAGGAAACCCTGGGCGGGCCGCAGAAGGCGGAGCCGGTCGGCCACCACGCACAGGGCGGCATCGCCGGCGGCATGGCCGTGGAGGTCGTTGACCGGCTTGAAGCGATCGAGGTCGATCATCATCACGGCGATGCGCGGAACGCCCGCCGCATCCGAGCTGCCCTGAATGCGGGCCTCGAGGGTTTCGCGGAACAGGCGCCGGTTGGCGAGCCCGGTCAGCGCGTCATGGCGCGCCACCGATTCGGCCTGCGCCTCGGCGCCGTCGCGATCCCGCATGGCCCGGCGTAGTTTCAGCGATTTGCGCACGCTCGCCGCGACAAGGCCCAGGCTCATGCACAGCGACAGCATCAGGAGGTCCTGAAGCTCGTAGGTCCGGGTCGCCTCGCCGAGGAAAGTGAAGAAACCGAGTCGCGTTCCGAGAAGCCAGACACAGGTTCCGATCATCATGAGACAGAGGAGCTCGCGAAGCTCCCCTTCCCCCCATGACTTATGACCGTGATCGGGCATCGACCGCTCCTTGCGCGCGGCGATCCTGCGGAGACAAGTCTTGCTTGGGCGTAAAGTTTACAGAGGAAGTCCGCCGAAACGGACGCAAATACGCTGGCTCACGCCGATGCCTGGGGCCTTATCGCAGAAAGGCCGCGCTGACCCACCAGTTCGGTTGTGCCGCCGACAGGTGCCGGGCCGCCCGCGCCGCGTCGGAGCGATGATCGAACAGCGCGAAGACCGTGGCGCCCGACCCCGACATGCGGGCGAGCCGGCATCCGGGTTCCTGGCGCAAGGCGGCCAACGCCACGTCGATGACGGGAGCGAGGGTCCGGGCCGGTGCCTCCAAGTCGTTGCGGGCGGGGCCGATTGCCTCGAGCAGGCCCGAGCGGGACAGGCGAGCCGCGATGACCGGATGTGCATCGGTGCCGTAGCGCTCGCCCACCGCGAGGCCGAGCGCCCGGAAGATCGGTGCGGTCTCGACCGGAACGCCCGGATTGACCAGCACTGCGGGAATGGGGGTGAGGTCGAGGGCCGGGCCGATCGATTCGCCCGCCCCTCGCATCATCCGGGCGCGCGGCATCAGGCAGACGGGAACGTCGGCACCGGTGGTGCGCGCGGCGGCGATCAGGTCGGGATGATCGGGCGCGAGATCGTTCCAGCGGCCGAGGAGGCGCAGGGCCGCCGCCGCGTCGGAGGAGCCGCCGCCGATGCCGGCGGCCACCGGAAGGCGCTTGACCAGGTGGAAGGCCCCGTGGCGAAGGCCGGGGCGCAGGCGCGCCAGATTGCGGGTCGCCTTGATGACGAGGTTGTCGTCGAGAGGGCCGGCAGGGCCAGCGGTCGGCCCGGTGACCGTCAGGGTCAGGTCGGGGCCGGGCTCCAGGGTCAGGGTGTCGCCGGCGCCCGTGAAGGCCACCAGGCTCTCCAGCTCGTGATAGCCGTCGCCGGCCCTCCGGCCGAGGACGTGGAGCGTCAGGTTGATCTTCGCCGGAGCGCGGGTGACGAGGAGGGACACGGCGCCTCGGAGCTTGAGCGTGGAACGGGTGCGGGGCCGGTCTGGCCTCGCAACCCGCGCCGCGTCAAGCGTCCCGTGTCAGCCGCCGCTCTTCTTGTCGGCAGCGCCCGGAGGCTCGCTCGGGGCCGGGGCGCCCTTCGGCAGTTCCGGGTTCACCTTGCCCTCGGGCGGGTTCTCGGCCGTGGCCGCCGGCTTCTCCAGTTCGGGCAGCCCGTCCTTGAGCTTCGCGTTGATCTTCTCGAGTTCGTCCGGCTCGGGGTTCAGGTCCTTGGCATGCTGCCACTGGAACTTGCCCTCCAGGCGGCGGCCGGCACGCCAATAGGCGTCGCCCAGGTGGTCGTTGATGGTGGGATCACCGGGCTTCAGCTCGATCGCCTTCTCCAGCTCGCGCACGGCATCGTCCCAACGGCCGAGGCGGAAATAGGCCCAGCCCAGGCTGTCGATGATCATGCCGTCGCGCGGAGCCGCATCGACGGCCTGCTTCAGCATCGTGAAGGCCTCGTCGATGTTCATGTTCTGGTCGACCCAGGAATAGGCCAGATAGTTCAGCACCTGCGCCCGGGCGCCGGGCTGGCTGGCCGGCACGAGTTCCAGCGCCTTCTTCAGGTCGGCCTCGGCCTTCGGCCATTTCTTGGCCCGTTCGTAGGCGGTGCCGCGGAAGTAGAAGGTCGTCCAGTAATTCGAGGCCGGGCGGTCGCCGATCAGCGCGATGGCGCGGCTGTAGGTCTCCGCGGCCTCCTCGTACTTCTTGCGCGAGCGCTGGACATTGCCGAGGGCCGTGATGACCTCGATGTCGTCCGGATGCGCCTTCATGGCGGCATCGAGGTGGGCGATGGCCTCCTCGCCCTTGCCCATCTGCTCGAGGTTCAGGCCGACCTGCACGTCGGCATTGAGGCGGAGCGGCGAAGTAGTGGGGATCTGGGCGTAGGCCTCGTTCGCCCGGTCGGTCTGCTTCATGCGGTCGAGAAGGTCGGCCAGGGTCAGGCGGGCCAGCGCGTGCTCCGGGGCGAGGTAGAGGGCGAGGCGCAGGTAGACCACCGCCGGCAGCTCGTCGCCCTGCGTCGAACCCGCCGAACCGAGCCCGTACAGCACCTCGCCGGCGCCCTCCTGCGCGGTGTTGACGAGGCGGGTAAGGGGCTTGCCCTCCTTCAGCTTGGTCAGGGCATCGCGCACGATCGGGTGGCGCGGCAGCAGCTTGTCGAACTCGGTATAGGCCTGGATCGCCAGATCGGTGCGGCCGGCCTGCGCCTCGAAGCGCGCATAGGCATCGACGATGCGCAGGGTGTTGCGGTCGGCATCGTAGGCGGCCTTGAGGCGGCGCTCGGCCTCGGCCTGATCCCCCACGAGGCTGGCGATCAGCCCGGCGTGGAAGTCCCGGAAGGTGTTGTAGTAGCGCTCGCCCTTGAGCTTGTTGATGGTGTCCAGCGCGCGCTTGCCGTCATTGGCCCCGGCATAGGCCCAGGCGGTCAGCAGCGTGCCGGTCAGGTCGGCGGCGGCACCCCGGCCGCTACGGGCGAAGTTCTGGCGGGCCTGGGCGAACTGCCCGGCCTTGATCTGACGGACACCGAGGGCGAGCTGGGCGAGGCCGTTCGAGCCGTCGCGGCTGGTCATGCGTTCGGCTGCCCGGAACGCGTCCGGCAGGGACCCGTCGGCGAGCAGGGACACGAAGGCGCGCTCCAGCAGCTCGGCGTTGCGCGGGTCGGCCTTCACCGCCTCGCGATAGTAGCTCGCGGCGGCGGCCGTGTCCTTGGAAGCGCCGGCGATGTAGGCCGAGAGGAAGTTGCCTTCGAGCGATTCGGCGGGCTCGTACTCGGAGATCGGCGCCGATTCGCGCGGTTGGGCCGCGTAGGCGGCGGGCGAGACCGCGAGGCCGATCGCGAGAGCCGAGAGAACCCGGCGACCCGTCCGGGTGGTTTTGGCGTTTCCGTTCATGGGCACCGATCACGGCTCCTGCGCACCGGCCGCGTCGGCGGCCGGGCTCGATTGCGGCGGGACACTGGACTCTTAGCGCCATCCTCGCAAGGCGTGAGCAAGGCAGTAGGATGTCGCGCGGCGGGATCGGGCCCCGCCGCGCGAAGCCGTGACGGGGTCGGTTTCCGCAGGGCGGACGCGCGATCACATGTTCGGATAGTTCGGTCCGCCCGGTCCCTCCGGCGTCTCCCAGTTGATGTTCTGGTTGGGATCCTTGATGTCGCACGTCTTGCAGTGGACGCAGTTCTGGGCGTTGATCTGGTAGCGGACGCCGTCGCTGGCTCCCGCATCCGCGACCCACTCGTAGACGCCGGCCGGGCAATAGCGCGCCGACGGACCGCCATAGACGTCGTGCTCCGACGCCTTCTGCAATTCGAGGTTGCGAACCTTGAGGTGGGCCGGCTGGTCCTCCTCGTGGTTGGTGTTCGACAGGTAGACCGAAGACAGGCGGTCGAAGGTCAGCTTGCCGTCGGGCTTCGGGTAGACGATCGGCTTGACCTCACTGAGAGGCTTCAGCGTGGCGTGATCCGGCTTGCCGTGCTTGAGCGTCCCGAAGGGCGAGGCATCCAGGATGGTGTTCGACCACATGTCGAGACCGCCGAGGCCGACGCCGATCAGAGTGCCGTATTTCGACCAGAGCGGCTTGACGTTGCGCACGCGCTTCAAGTCCTGGCCGATGGCGCTGTCGCGCCACCCGTGCTCGTAGGTGCTGAGCTCGTCGCCCTGGCGCCCGGATTCCAGCGCTTGGGCCAGAGCTTCGGCCGCCTGCATGCCGGACAGGACCGCGTTGTGCGAGCCCTTGATGCGCGGCACGTTGACGAAGCCGGCGGAGTCGCCGACGAGGCAGCCGCCCGGGAAGACGAGCTTCGGCACCGATTGCCAGCCGCCCTCCATGATGGCGCGGGCGCCGTAGCCGATGCGCTTGGCCCCCTCGAAGGTCTCGCGGATCATCGGGTGGGTCTTGAAGCGCTGGAACTCGTCGAACGGCGACAGGGTCGGGTTTTCGTAGTTCAGGTGCGTGACGAAGCCCACCGAGAGCAGACCGTCGTCGAAATGATAGAGCCAGGAGCCGCCGCCGGCCTTGTTCGGCAGGGGCCAGCCCATGGTGTGCTGGACGAGGCCGGACTGGAACCTGTCGGGCGCCAGCTGCCACAGTTCCTTGACGCCCAGACCGTATTTCTGGTGGTCGCTGTGGGCGTTCAGCTTGAAGCGGTCGATGACGGTCTTGGTCAGGGAGCCGCGGGCCCCCTCGCCGAAGACCGTGTATTTGGCCCGCAATTCCATGCCGCGGGTATAGTCGTCGCGCGGTTCGCCGGACTTGCCGATGCCGAGGTCGCCGGTGGCGACACCCACCACGATTCCGGAATCGTCGTACAGAACCTCGGAGGCGGGAAAGCCCGGGTAGATCTCGACGCCGAGTTCCTCGGCCTTGGCACCGAGATACTTCGTCACGTTGGACAGCGACCCGACGAAGTTGCCGTGGTTCGACATCAGCTTGGGGAAGAACAGGTTCGGCATGGTGACGCCGCTGTTCTTGGTCAGGAACATGAACTCGTCACGCTCCACGGCCGTCTTCAGCGGGCGCGCGTCATCCGTGCGCCAGTCGGGCAGCAGGCTGTCGAGCCCGGAGGGATCGATCACCGCGCCCGACAGGATATGGGCGCCGACCTCGGACCCCTTCTCCACCACCACGATGCTGGCATCGGCGGAAAGCTGCTTGAGGCGGATGGCGGTCGCGAGTCCGGCCGGGCCGGCTCCCACGATCACCACGTCGAACTCCATCGCCTCGCGTTCGGGCAGCGCCATCCGTCATCCTCCTGTGAGGCCCTGCTGTGCCGCCGGGCCTTCGTATTGCGTCTCGCACGTCCGACCGTAGGAACGGACGCTCACGTGTCTGGCGATCACTCTCAACCCATTCCAACCTGAGAACGCAAGCGCCGCCAAGGTCCAGAAGGCGCCCGGTGACGATGTCGCGCGGGGCAAATGCCGGTGCGCAGCGTCGCATGCGCGGTTGTCCACAGCCGCGTGAGGCGCCACATCGGATGGATGAGCCAGAGCGACGACCGACAGCGGGATCTCATCGCCAGCCTCGATTTCCATGTCGAGGCCGGACTCGACCTGTTCCTCGACGAGGCGCCCCACGACCGCTTCTCGGAAGCGGAAGTGCCCGAACCGGTGCCGGCGGCGCCTGCGCGGCTCGCCCCGACGCGCGACGGTCCGGCCCCGCAGCGCCCCCCGTTGCGCGGTGCCGACATGGTCCTGGCGGACCTGCCCGAGCGCGGTGCGGCCCCGCCTCCGCCTCCGCCGGCCCGGACCTTCGGCCAGTCGGCCTCGGCCAAGCCCGGAGAGGCGGCCGGCGATGCCCGGGCGCGGGCACGCGAGGTGCAGACCCTGGAGGAACTGGAAGCGCTGCTCGCCGGCTTCGACGGCTGTCCGCTCAAGTTCACCGCCAAGAACCTCGTCTTCGCCGATGGCAATCCGGCGGCCAAGCTGATGTTCATCGGCGAGGCGCCGGGCGCCGACGAGGATCGTGTCGGCAAGCCGTTCATGGGCCGCTCGGGCAAGCTCCTCGACCGGATGATGGCCGCCATCGGCCTCGACCGGACGGCGGCCTACGTCACCAACATCGTGCCGTGGCGCCCGCCGGGCAATCGCAACCCGACCCCGCAGGAGGTCGCGATCTGCCGGCCGTTCATCGAGCGACAGATCGAACTGGCTGATCCCGACCTGATCGTGTGCCTGGGAAGCCCGGCGACCCAGACCATCACGGGCACCAAGGACGGCATCCTCAAAGCGCGGGGCCGGTTCTATCCCTACCGGGTCGGGACGCGCGAGATCCGCGCGCTGGCGACCCTGCATCCGGCCTATCTGCTGCGGCAGCCCCTGCAGAAGCGCCTCGCTTGGCGGGACTTCCGCACCCTGCGGGCCGCCCTCGACGGCAAGGCCTGAGCCCGCTACGGCGTCTGCACAAGCGGAACCGTATTTGCGGGCTGCGACTTAACTCACGCGGTCGTGTTCCTTGCCGCGCGTCCGAACAGGGTGTCACGAGATCATGCGCTGGGAAGATTTCCGTTCTTCGGACAACGTCGAGGACCGGCGCGGTGAAGGTGGCGGCGGTGGTGGATTCGGATTCCCCGGCGGTGGTGCAGGCGGCCTCGGCATCGGCGCCATCGTGATCCTGACCCTCATCGGATGGGTCACGGGCATCAACCCCGCGATCCTGATCGGCGGGGCCGAGCAGATGTCGGGCGGCGGGCGTCCGCGCCAGGAGCAGGTCGATCCGCAGATCCAAGCCCAGCGCAAGACCAAGCCCACGGATGAGAGCGGCCGCTTCGCCGCGGCGATCCTCGGCAACACCGAGGACGTGTGGAAAGAGATCATGCCGAACCAGACGGGACGCCAGTACCGGCCGACCGCGATGGTGCTCTACACCGGGGGCACCCGCAGCGGCTGCGGTTCGGCCCAGGCCGCCATGGGTCCGTTCTACTGCCCGCTCGACAAGAAGGTCTATCTCGACACCTCCTTCTTCAAGGAGATGGAGCAGAAGTTCGGCGTGAAGGGCGACTTCGCCTACGCCTACGTCATCGCCCACGAGGTCGGTCACCACGTCCAGGACGAACTCGGCATCCTCGGCAAGGTCCAGAGCCGCCAGCAGAGCGCATCGAGCAAGACCGAGGCGAATCAGCTTTCCGTGCGCGTCGAGCTGATGGCCGACTGCCTTGCCGGCGTCTGGGCCAAGAACTCGAACGACAAGTACAATGCCCTGGAGCCGGGCGATATCGAGGAGGCCATGCGGGCCGCGAGCGCTATCGGCGACGACAAGCTGCAGAAGCAGTCGCAGGGCTATGCGGTGCCGGACTCGTTCACCCACGGCTCGTCCGAGCAGCGGATGCGCTGGTTCATGACCGGCTATCGCAGCGGCCAGACCAAGTCCTGCGACACGTTTCGCGCGGCGCGTAACTGAACCGCGTTCGCCGCGCTGTCGGGAGGAAGGCGGTTCGGCTAGACTCGTGGCCGTTCCACACCCATCCGATTGAAGGCACATCACGATGGTCGCATCGGACAAGACCCGCAGCTTCATCCCGCTGACCATCGCGGTCCTGACCGTGTCCGACACCCGCGTCGCCGAGGATGACCGCTCCGGCGACACCCTCGTCGAGCGTCTCAAGGCGGCGGGTCACGAATTGGCGGCCCGGGCCATCGTGCCGGACGAAGTCGAGGCGATCCGGAACCAGGTCGAATCCTGGTGCCGCGACCCTGCGGTGGACGTGGTCATCACCACCGGCGGGACCGGCTTCACCGGTCGCGATGTGACTCCGGAGGCGATCGAGCCGCTGTTCGAGAAGCGCATGGACGGCTTCTCGGCCGTGTTCCACCGCATCTCCTACGACAAGATCGGGACCTCGACGCTGCAATCGCGCGCCACTGCCGGCGTCGCCAAGGCCACCTACATCTTCGTGCTGCCGGGCTCGCCGGGCGCCTGCCGCGATGCCTGGGACGGAATCCTCGCCGCCCAGCTCGATTACCGGCACCGCCCCTGCAACTTCGTCGAGATCATGCCGCGCCTCGACGAGCATCTGCGGCGCGGCGCGTCGATCACGGTCTAGCCGATCGTCCGGCTTCGGGCGGGCTGGTGTATTTCGGCTTTCGAACGCGTCGTTAACCGTACCGCAAGCGCCGCGCCGTCTCATGCGGAAGCATCGTCACCGTTCGGTTCTGCAGGGACATCATGGTCGCAAAGCACGCGTCGAACCTGGATCAGTTTCGCAGCCGCCGAAAATTCGAGCGGGTGGAGATGGCCGAGCAGGCGACGGCTGTCTTCGATGACGGAACCCGTCTCACCTGCCTGATCCACGACATGTCGAATGGCGCCGATGCGCGAATCGGGATGCGCATCGAACTGTTCGACTGTCCCGCCTCCGGCGTGCCGAAAAGCTTTCTGGTAATCATGAAATCCGGACGGGTGATCCGCTACACGCCGGGCTGGAACGAGCGCCTTTAGGCGCCCTCGCTCACCTCATGATCGCTCGAGACGGGCCGGCACCCGGCGGACCTTGAGCCGCCGCGCGAATTTCGGCCCCGACAGCAGCCGGTCCCGGCGTACGAGATCGCCCGGTCGCGGCGCGGTCACGCCGATGACGCTCTCGCCCCGCGCGGCGAGCCGGGAGGGCAGGCCGGTATGCGGACGGCGCAGGCGCGCCAGGGACACCTCCGGTCGGGCGGTGCCGATGAAGCGGTCGAGCAGGCGGATCCAGCCCTCCGCCGGGACATCGCCGGCTTCGAGGCAGAGCACCCAGTCCCGCCGCGCCGCTCTGGCACCGGCCGACCACGGCGACGCGCCGCGTCCGCGCAGGACCACCTTGGCGCCCGTCGCCTCCGCGACCGTCTCGATCGCCGGGTTCGCACCGGCCACGATGATCACCGCATCGCCGACGAGCCCCGCCGCCACACCCGCCACCAGAGCGCCGAGGGTGTCGGCCAGCAGATCGATCGCTTCCGGGTCGTTGGGCCGCGTGACGGAGATCAGTGCCGAAATCATGCGCGCGCATACCGCATTTTTGCGTGGGGCCAAATTTCCACGTCTCTGATGGCCCATCTCACACTACGGAGGCGCGTGCAGGGGGGGATGAATGCTGGCCTCGGACCAGACGGCCTCGCGACTTCCCTGGGACGCGCCTGTTCGTTCGTGTTATGTTCTCGTCCGGGCAACGGGAATGCTGGAGCGGATGCGGAACACGCGAACGGCCGATCTCACGGTGACGGAGAGCGCGCCCCGGCGCCTTGCCGAGACCACGCCCCTGCCGTCGGGCCGCCGCGGCCGGGGCGCCACGGCCAATCCGGGCAGCCGCTTCGAGCCGACGGGGCGGGAGGCCTTCGCGGATGGCTGGCCGGATCGCGATGCACCGGCGCCTTTGCGCACCGAAGTCCTGCCGGAGCAGGCGCGCACCCTGATCACCCGCAACACCTCGCCCGATATCTCGTTCGATCGCTCGATCAACCCCTATCGGGGCTGCGAACACGGCTGCGTCTACTGCTTCGCCCGTCCGAACCACGCCTATGTCGGGCTCTCGCCCGGCCTCGATTTCGAGACCAAGCTGTTTCACAAGGCGAATGCGGCCGTCCTGCTGGAGCGGGAGCTGTCGGCTGCAAACTATCGCCCGGCCACCATCGCCCTCGGGACCGCCACCGATCCCTATCAGCCGATCGAGCGCGAGCATCGCCTGACCCGCTCGGTGCTCGAAATTCTGGCCCGTTTCCGCCACCCGGTCGGTATCGTCACGAAGTCGAACCTCGTCCTGCGCGACATCGACCTCCTGGCCGAGATGGCGCGGGACGGGCTCGTGAAGGTCGCGGTGTCGGTCACCACCCTGGATCCGGAGCTGGCGCGCCGCCTGGAACCGCGCGCGCCGCATCCGGAGAAGCGCCTGGAAGCGATCGGCCGGCTGAGCGAAGCCGGCATTGCCGTGATGGTGATTGCGGCACCGATCATCCCGTCGCTGAACGATCACGAGGTCGAGGCGATCCTGACCCGGGCGCGCGCCCTCGGGGCCATCGAGGCGAGCCATGTCCTGCTGCGGCTGCCCCTCGAACTCGATGCCCTGGTCGACGACTGGTTCGCCGAGCATTACCCGGGGCGGCGCCGGCACGTGATGTCGCTCGTCCGGCAGGCCCGGGGCGGCAAGGCCTACGACGCCGCCTTCGGCACCCGCATGACCGGCACCGGCGCCTATGCCGACCTGATCCGCGACCGCATGCGCCTCGCCCGCCAGCGTCTCGGTTATCCCGAAGAGCGCCGCCGCCTGCGCACCGACCTGTTCAGGGTGCCGACCGACCAGCTGTCCCTGTTCTGACATCGTAGGCGCGGGTGAAGCTGGCGCGGTGATGCGGCGAGCGGCCGAGAGCCGCCAGCCCCGCCAGGTGCGTGCGGGTGCCGTAGCCGACATTGCTGGCCCAGCCGTAATCCGGATAGCGCCCGGCGAGGCGCCGCATCAGCGCGTCGCGCAGGGTCTTGGCGACGATCGAGGCGGCGGCGATCTGCGGCACGAGCCGGTCGCCTCCAACGACGGCGCGGCAGGGCAAGGCGCGGCAGGGCAAGGCGAGGCCCGGAACCGGGTCGCGGCCGTCGACCCAGACCGGCGCATCGAGTTGCAGGGCCAGGACGGCCCGCCGCATGGCGTCGAGGGTGGCGCCGCGGACATTGATGCGATCCACGAGGGCGCGGGAGCCCGCGGCCACGGCGACGCGGGCATGGCGGCGGATCAGCGGCGTCAACGCCTCCCGTTCGGCCGCCTTCAGGCGCTTGCTGTCGTCGAGGCGTGCCAGGAAGTCGGGGGGGAGGGCGTCGGGCCGAAACCACACGGCCGCGACCACGACGGGGCCGCACAAGGCCCCGCGCCCCACCTCGTCGCATCCGATCACGGCTGGATAGGTCGCCGCCAGAAGCGGGTCGAACGGCGGCATCGCGGCAAGATCCGTGCACAGGGGGCCTGTTGGCCCGTCCCTAGCCCGGCCACGGCAACCCGTCCATGCCTCAACCGAGATGGATCGCCGCTTCCGCCTGAGTTTCCAGGGCTGGCCGGCGCGCCGGTACGGTGCCGTGCGCGACGGCGATGTTGTCGTAGAACTGGCGCGCGCTCTCCGCCCACGTATAGCGCAGGGCCTCCGCGCGGCACCGCGCCCGCGGCAGGTCCAGGGCCGCCATAGCCGCTGCCCGCAGATCGTGGTCGAGGATGCCGGCGCCGGAACCGCCGATGACGTCGAGGGGCCCCGTCACCGGATAGGCGGCCACCGGCACCCCGCAGGCCAGGGCTTCGAGGAGCACGATGCCGAAGGTGTCGGTCAGGCTCGGGAAGACGAAGACGTCGGCGCCGGCATAGAGGGCGGCGAGGTCGGCGCCGGTCCGGGTCCCGAGGAAGCGCGCGCCCGGATCGATGGCGGCGAGGCGCGCCCGATCCGGACCGTCCCCGATCACGACCTTGGTGCCGGGCAGGTCGAGGCGCAGGAAGGCCTCCAGGTTCTTCTCGACCGCGAGGCGACCGACCGAGAGGAAGATCGGTCGGGGCAGCCCGGCGAGATCGGCCGGTTCCGGCGCATTCGTCGGCCGGGGCTGGAACAGGTCGGTGTCGACGCCGCGCGTCCAGCGCATCAGCTTGGTGAAGCCGCGCGCGTCGAGGTCGCGTTCCAGGGAGGGGGTCGACACCATCGTGCCGTTCGAGGCTCCGTGGAACCGGCGCAGCCAGGCGTAGCTCCAGGCCTCCGGCACGGGCGCGCGCGCGGAGAGGTATTCGGGGAAGCGGGTGTGATAGCTCGTGGTGAACGGCCGGCAATGGGCGAGGCAGTAGCGGCGGGTGGCGTAGCCGACCGTGCCCTCGGTCGAGATATGCACATGGGTCGGGCGCAGATCGTCCCACAGCCGCGCGACGTGGCGCTTGGTGGCGTAGGCCAGCCGGATCTCCCGATATCCGGGCAGCGGCACGGAGGCGAAGTCCTGATGCGTCAGGAACACGGTCTCGAAGCCGAAAGCCGCGCCGGCCGCCGCCATGTTCTCCAGGGAGCGGACGACGCCATTGACCTGCGGGTGCCAGGCATCCGTGGCGATGAGGAGTCTCACGCGACGGCCCGGGCTCCGTCGGGGCGGGGATGCCCGACCAGATCGGCGCGGGCGGCGCGGGCGCGCAGCAGGCTCGGGTAGTGCAGCACCTCCATGGTGCCGTCGTAATGCTCGACGATGGCGGTGCAGGATTCGACCCAGTCGCCGGTGTTCAGGTAGGTCAGCCCGTTGATCTGGCGGTTGGCGGCGTGATGGATGTGGCCGCAGATGACCCCGTCAGCCCCGGCGCGCCGGGCTTCGGCGCTCAGCAATTCCTCGAACTTGCCGATGAAGTTGACCGCATTCTTCACCTTGAGCTTGGCCCAGGCCGAGAGCGACCAGTAGGCGAGTCCGAGGCGCCGGCGCGCGGTGTTGACGTAGGTGTTGATGAACAGCGCGAAGGTGTAGGCGCCGTCGCCCAGGAAGGCGAGCCACTTGGCGTGGCGCACCACCATGTCGAACTGGTCGCCGTGGATGACGAGGTAGCGCTTGCCGTCGGCGGCCACATGCAGGCGCTGGTCGGCGACCTCGATGCCCCCGAAGGTCATGCCGATGTAGTCGCGCAGGAATTCGTCGTGGTTGCCCGGCACGTAGACCAGGGTGGAGCCCTTGCGCACCTTGCGCATCAGCTTCTGCACCACGTCGTTGTGGCTCTGGGGCCAGTACCAGCCCGACTTGAGCTGCCAGCCGTCGACGATGTCCCCAACAAGATAGATCTCGTCCGCATCGTAATCGCGCAGGAATTCGAGCAACAGATCGGCCTGACAGCCCTTGGTGCCGAGATGCATGTCCGACAGAAACAAGGTCCGGACGCGGGTCGTCTCGGTATCTTCGCCCACGCTCGCCTCCGGGACAGCCTCAGATGTGGCGAGCCAAACCGGATTCCCGTATCAGTTTGATGACGCCGACCCGTGCGTCGGCGAGGGTACCGCAACGCGACGTAAGCCCTTCTTCCACGAAAAAAATTTTGATTTGGAAGTAAGTATTTCGGGTTTTCCTTTCCCCGCGAAGGCGGGCATAGTCCTCCGCAAGGTGCCCCACCGGGCGGCGTTCGAAAACGCATGGCCGGAGCCCATCGAGGCAAATCAAGGGTGCCGTTCCCGGGGACGACGACGCTGAAACGGCCCAGCGGCGCGCGCATATCCAGCGTGCGACCCGGCCCATGGAGAAGAGGCGTGAGGCATTCGGTGGCGCGCGGGACGGAGGATGTCGGAGGTCGAACTCCGGCCGGCTCATCCGTCCGCACGGCGCGCGACCGGGTCCCGAACGCCGGCGGGCTCGTCCCACAATCCGGCACATCGGCGGCCGCGTCGGCCTAGTCCCGGACGTCTCGGGACAGAGCCGCGCGGTTCGTTCAAACCATCCAGAATCTTGCATGCCGCAGGTGAATGCCTGCGGAGACGAAGAGAAAGCGGAGAAACATCATGGCGGCAACGCGACGTCCCGGCCGGAACCACCTGTTCGTCCCGGGCCCGACGAACATCCCGGATCGCGTGATGCGCGCGATGATGGTGCAGTCCGAGGATCACCGTTCGGTGGACTTCCCCTCGCTGACCAAGCCGCTCTTCCAGGACACGAAGGCCGTCTACGGTTCGACCGAGGGCACCATCTTCCTGTTCCCGGCCTCCGGCACCGGCATCTGGGAATCCGCCCTGTCGAACACCCTGTCGCGCGGCGACAAGGTCCTGGCCGCCCGCTTCGGCCAGTTCAGCCACCTCTGGATCGACATGGCCCAGCGCCTCGGCCTGGAAGTCATCGTCCAGGATGAGGAGTGGGGCACGGGTGCGAGCCCGGAGCGGATCGGCGAGGCCCTGCGCGCCGACAAGAACCACGAGATCAAGGCCGTCATGGTCGTCCATAACGAGACGGCGACCGGCGTCACCAGCGATATCGGCGCCGTGCGCAAGGCGATCGACGCCGCCGGCCACCCGGCCCTGCTGTTCGTCGACGGCGTCTCCTCGATCGGCTCGCTCCCCTTCAAGATGGACGAGTGGAAGGTCGATTGCGCCATCGCCGGCTCGCAGAAGGGCCTGATGCTCCCCGCCGGCCTCGGCGTGATCTGCGTCAGCCAGAAGGCGCTCAAGGCCGCCGACACCTCGTCGGGCCAGAACGACCGCCTCGCGCACGTGTACTTCGACTGGGCCGACCACCAGAAGCAGAACCCGTCGGGCTACTTCCCCTACACCCCGTCGCTGCCGCTGCTTTACGGCCTGCGCGAGGCCCTGGCCTGCCTCAACGAGGAAGGCCTGGAGAACGTCTATCACCGCCACCACGTGCTCGGTGAGGCGACCCGCCAGGCCGTGGCGGCCTGGGGCCTGAAGACCTGCGCCAAGGAGCCCAAGTGGAACTCCGACACGGTCACCGCCATCCTGGTGCCGGAGGGCGTCGACGCCGCCGCGATCATCAAGCACGCCTACGTGCGCTACAACCTGGCGCTCGGCGCCGGTCTGAGCCAGGTGGCTGGCAAGGTGTTCCGCATCGGCCACGTTGGTGACATGAACGAGCTGTCGCTGCTGGGTGCCATCGCGGGTGCCGAGATGTCGATGCTCGACCATGGCATGAAGGTCCAGCCCGGCTCCGGCGTCGCCGCCGCGTCGAGCTACCTGCGCGAGAACCCGCTCCACAAGGCCTGAGCTTCTCGAAGCCCGACACGCGACCGGGATGGGTTCGCCCATCCCGGTCACACCCGCGACCCTATCGGTGACGTGCCCAAGCGGTGACGCGCCTATCCGAGACTTGGCCGGATCGGCCAGAGGATTCCATGACGAAGAAGATCGTGTTCCTCGACCGCGAGTCCCTGGACGCCAAGGTCCGTGAATTCAACTTCCCGCACGAGTACGTCGAGTACGAGTCGACCTGGACGCCGGAAGAGATCGTCGAGCGCCTGAAGGGCGCCCAGATCGCCCTGATCAACAAGGTCCCGATGCGGGCCGACACCCTGAAGCAGCTTCCCGACCTCAAGCTGATCGCGGTCGCCGCCACCGGAACCGACGTGGTCGACAAGGAGGCCGCCAAGGCCCAGGGCATCACCGTCGTCAACATCCGCGGCTATGCCTTCAACACTGTGCCCGAGCACGTCATCGGCCTGATGTTCGCGCTGCGCCGGGCCATCGTGCCCTATGCCAATTCGGTGCGCCGGGGCGATTGGGCGAAGTCGACCCAGTTCTGCTACTTCGACTACCCGATCCACGACATCGCCGGCTCGACGCTGGGCATCGTCGGCTACGGCGCTCTCGGCAAGTCCATCGCCAAGCGGGCCGAAGCCCTCGGCATGACGGTCATCGCCTACGACGTGTTCCCCCAGGAGGGCCTCGTCGATTTCGAGACGATCCTGCGCGAATCCGACGTCATTACGCTGCACGCGCCGCTGACGCCCGAGACCCGCAACATGATCGGGCGCGAACAGCTTGCGAAGATGAAGAAGCATGCGCTTCTCATCAACACCGCGCGCGGCGGCCTCGTCGACGAAGAGGCTCTGGCCGAGGCCCTGAAGGCGGGCACCATCGGCGGCGCCGGGTTCGACGTGGTGATGACCGAGCCGCCCAAGAACGGCAACATCCTGTGCGAGCTCGACCTGCCCAACCTCATCGTCACGCCGCACGTGGCCTGGGCCAGCAAGGAAGCCATGCAGATCCTCGCCGACCAGCTCGTCGACAATGTCGAGGCTTTCGTGGCGGGCAAGCCGCAGAACGTGGTCTAACCTGACCTCGACGTGGTCGAGGACCGAACTGCGCATCGATAAGAACCGATCGTCATTCCGGGGCCGCGAAGTGGAACCCGGAATCCCAGAACACACGTGGTATTCCAGTCGGTGACCTCGGCGACTCTGCATTCCGGGCTCGACGTCGGCGCCCTGGATTGACAGCGCGGGTCGTGCCGCCGAACGGACATACCAACACGAACGCCAGCCGCGCCGAGACGCGGGCGAGAGGACGCCAAATGAAGAAGCTTCTGTTCCAATTCGATACCGACGCCGTTCCGAGCGTGTTCGACGTGGTGGTGGGCTACGATGGCGGCGCCGACCACATCACCGGCTACGGCAACGTCACCCCGGATAATGTCGGCGCCCTGGTCGACGGCACGATCTACACCCGCGGCGGCTCCGAGAAGAAGTCGACGGCGATCTTCGTCGGCGGCGGCAGCATGGCGGCCGGCGAGGCCGTGTTCGAGGCGGTGAAGAAGCGCTTCTTCGGCCCCTTCCGCGTGTCGATCATGCTCGATTCCAACGGCTCCAACACCACCGCCGCCGCCGGCGTTGCGTTGGTCCAGAAGGCCGCCGGTTCGCTCCAGGGCAAGAAGGCCGTCGTGCTCGCCGGCACCGGCCCGGTCGGCATGCGCTCGGCCGCGCTCCTCGCCCAGGAAGGCGCCGAGGTCATCCTGTGCGGTCGGTCGCTCGACAAGGCTCAGGCCGCCGCCGACCAGATCAACACCCGCTTCAAGGTGAGCATCAAGGCCGCCGAGACGCCCGACGCCGCCTCGCGCGCCCAGATCGTCAAGGGCCAGAACCTCGTGTTCTCCGCCGGCGCCATCGGCCTCGAGCTGCTGCCCGAGGATGCCTGGAAGGACGAGGCCAGCATCGAGTTCGTGGCCGATTACAACGCTCAGCCACCCCTCGGCTTCGGCGGCATCGAGGCCATGGACAAGGGCAAGGACCGGCACGGCAAGAAGGTGTTCGGCGCCCTCGGCATCGGCGGCCTGAAGCTCAAGCTGCACCGCGCCTGCGTCGGCCAGCTCTTCGACAACACCGAGCAGGTGCTGGACGCCGAGGCGATCTACGCCCTCGCCAAGAAGATGGCCTGATCGCCATGGCCGAGAAGGAAAATCCCGCGCACGAGACGATCCAGACCTTCCTGGACGGTCTCGCGAGTTCGGCGCCCACCCCCGGCGGGGGTGGTGCCGCCGCCATCTCGGGCGCCATGGGCGCCGCCCTCCTCAGCATGGTGTGCAACCTCACCATCGGGAAGAAGAAGTACGTCGAGGTGGAGGGTGAGCTGAAGGAGATCCTCGGGAAGTCCGAGGCCCTGCGCGCCGAACTCACCGGCATGATCGCCGACGATGTCGCCGCCTTCGACGCGGTGATGGGCGCCTACGGGCTTCCCAAGACCACCGACGAAGAAAAGGCCGCGCGGGCGGACAAGATCCAGGCCGCCCTCAAGGTCGCCACCGACGTGCCGCTCGAATGCTGCCGCGCCTGCCGCAAGGTCATCGACCTCGCCCAGATCGTGGCCGACAAGGGCAACCTCAACGTCATCTCGGATGCCGGCGTGGCGGTGCTCTCCGCCCATGCGGGCCTGCGCAGTGCCGCCCTCAACGTCTACGTCAACGCCAAGGGCCTCGACGACCGGGCCTTCGCCGACGAGCGCCTGCGCGAGCTGGAAACCCTGATGGGCTCGGCTGGTCCGCTGAACGAGTCCATCTACGAAATCGTCAAGGCCAAGGTGAACTGACGCCTCGGGTCAACTGGGGCGGTTAAACCCCCAGGCTAAGCCGCGAGGCATCGGGCCAAGACAAACCGGACGATCGGCGATATCAAGAGCTGCTCCCGACGCCATCGGGGCAGCTCTTGTGCAAACTGAATACAGTTCACCGCCCCTCAAGGCAGAGTGAACGCCAATGTAAAAAAATATAAACGGCCAAGCACTTTCCGTGAAGTGAAATTTACGAGACAGTCGTGCCAACGAAGAAACGCCGAGGAGAACGCTGATGGACGTGCACGAGTACCAGGCCAAGGAACTGCTTGCCGGCTTCGGTGTCGCCGTTCCAAAGGGCGCCGTCGCCTTCAGCGCCGATCAGGCGGTCTATGCCGCCACCGAGCTCGGCGGATCGTTCTGGGCCGTCAAGGCGCAGATCCATGCCGGCGCCCGCGGCAAGGCCGGCGGCATCAAGCTGTGCCGGACCTACAACGAGGTTCGCGACGCCGCCAAGGACCTCCTCGGTAAGCGCCTGGTGACGCTCCAGACGGGGCCCGAGGGCAAGCCCGTCCAGCGCGTCTATGTCGAGACCGCCGACCCGTTCGAGCGCGAACTCTACCTCGGCTACGTCCTCGACCGGAAGGCCGAGCGCGTCCGGGTCATCGCCTCCCAGCGCGGCGGCATGGACATCGAGGAGATCGCCGCCAACGAACCGGAGGCGCTGATCCAGGTGGTGGTCGAGCCCGCCGTCGGCCTGCAGCAGTTCCAGGCCCGCGAGATCGCCTTCCAGCTCGGTCTCAACATCAAGCAGGTCTCGGCCGCCGTGAAGACGATCATGAACGCCTACCGGGCGTTCCGCGATTGCGACGGCACCATGCTGGAGATCAACCCCCTCGTCGTCACCAAGGACGACCGGGTGCTGGCCCTCGACGCCAAGATGTCCTTCGACGACAACGCCATGTTCCGCCGGCGCAACATTGCCGACATGCACGATCCCTCGCAGGGCGACCCGCGCGAGGCCCAGGCCGCCGAGCACAACCTCTCCTATATCGGCCTTGAGGGTGAAATCGGCTGCATCGTCAACGGTGCCGGTCTGGCCATGGCCACCATGGACATGATCAAGCATGCCGGCGGCGAGCCCGCGAACTTCCTCGATGTCGGCGGCGGCGCCTCGCCGGACCGGGTCGCCACGGCCTTCCGCCTCGTCCTGTCGGATCGCAACGTGAAGGCGATCCTCGTCAACATCTTCGCCGGCATCAACCGCTGCGACTGGGTCGCCCAGGGTGTCATCCAGGCGGCGCGCGAGGTGAAGATCGACGTGCCTCTGATCGTCCGGCTCGCCGGCACCAATGTCGAGGCCGGCCAGAAGATCCTGGCCGAGAGCGGCCTCGATCTCATCACCGCCAACAGCCTGTCCGACGCCGCCGCCAAGGCCGTCGAGGCCTGCGCCGCCGCCAAGAACAACCGCTAAGAGAGGGGAGGATACGTCATGAGCATTCTGATCGACGAGAAGACCCCGATCCTCATCCAGGGCATCACGGGCGACAAGGGCACCTTCCACGCCAAGGAGATGATGGAGTACGGCTCCAACGTCGTCGGCGGCGTCACCCCGGGCAAGGGTGGCAAGACCCATCTGGGCGTGCCGGTGTTCAACACCGTCAAGGAGGCCGTCGAGGCCACCGGCGCCACCACCTCCATCACCTTCGTGGCCCCGCCCTTCGCGGCCGACGCCATCATGGAAGGCGCCGATGCCGGCCTCGCGCTGATCTGCTCAATCACCGACGGCATCCCGGCCCAGGACATGATGCGGGTGAAGCGGTATCTGCGCCGCTACCCCAAGGATCGGCGCACCATGGTGGTCGGCCCGAACTGTGCCGGCATCATCTCGCCCGGCAAGTCGATGCTCGGCATCATGCCCGGCCACATCTACCTCAAGGGCAATGTCGGGGTGATTTCGCGCTCGGGCACCCTCGGGTACGAGGCGGCCGCCCAGATGATGGAAGAGGGCATCGGCATCACCACCTCGGTGGGCATCGGCGGCGACCCGATCAACGGCTCGTCCTTCCTCGACCATCTCGCCCTGTTCGAGCAGGACCCGGAGACCAAGGCGGTTCTGATGATCGGTGAGATCGGCGGCCCGCAGGAAGCCGAGGCCTCGGCCTGGATCAAGGAGAACATGACGAAGCCGGTCATCGGCTTCGTCGCCGGCCTCACCGCCCCGAAGGGCCGCCGCATGGGCCATGCCGGCGCGATCATCTCGGCGACCGGCGATTCCGCCGCCGAGAAGGCCGAGATCATGCGCTCCTACGGACTGACCGTTGCCCCGAGCCCCGGCGAGTTCGGTTCCACGGTGGCGCAGGTGATGCGCAAGCTGGCCGCGTGAGATCGAAAACCCTCTCCCATCCGTGGGGGAGGGTGGTCGCGGAGCGACCGGGAGAGCGGTAGACCATCCGCGAAGCGGTCGCCTCCTCTCCCGCCTGCTCCGCAGGCACCCTCTCCCGCAGAGGGGGAGGGGGTCCGTCGCGCTTCCAGGCCCGAAGCTTGATCGTCCTGATCGCCGATCGCATGAGCCCGGCGGCTGCAACACACCAATCCATTGCCCGCCTCCGTCGCGGTCAATCGGCTGATACTCCCCTCGAGGTGGCCTTCGATGACGGATACCCTTCACGCCCCGGTCGGAGCCGTCGACCTCACCTTCGCGCCGCCCGTGATCACGGGCACCTCGTCGAAGGAAGCGCTCGACATCCTGTTCCATGCTCTCCTGGCTGTGGCGCGCCGCCATGAGCCCGAGCTTGAGGACGTGCTGCACGGCCGCGCCAACATCTCGGAATTCTCGCCCGAACTGCTGGCCCGCGCGCTGCAGGTGCAGGGCATCTGGTTTCAGCTTCTCTCGATCGCCGAGCAGAACGCCGCCATGCGCCGGCGCCGGCAGGTTGAGCGCACCAAGGGCCGCGAGGCGCTGGGCGGCAGCTTCAGCGCCGTCCTGGCCGACGCGGCGGCGAACGGCATCAAGGCGCCGGAGATCCACGCGCTGCTCAAGGACCTGCGCATCCGCCCGACGATCACCGCGCATCCCACCGAGGGCAAGCGCGTCACCGTGCTGGAGAAGTTCCGCCGCATCTACCTGGTGCTGCGTGAGCTGGAACTGCCGCGCTGGACCGAGCGCGAGCGCAACGGCCTGATGAACGAGCTGCGGGACCAGATCGAACTCGTCTGGATGACTGGCGAACTCCATCTGGAGAAGGCCACCGTCGAGCGTGAGGTCGCCTGGGGCCTGCACTTCTTCGATGAGACGCTGTTCGAGATGCTGCCCGAAGTGCTCTACTCCCTGGAGGAGAGCCTGGCGCAGTATTACCCGGACGAGAAGTTCGAGGTGCCGGCCTTCTTCCAGTTCGGCTCCTGGATCGGCGGCGACCGCGACGGCAATCCCTACGTCACCTCCTCGGTCACCCGCACCACCCTGCAGCGCAACGCGCTCGCCTCCCTGCGGCGCTACCGTGACGGCGTCACCGCGCTCGGACGGACGCTGTCCCTCACCGAACGCTCGCTGCCGGTGCCGCCGACCTTCAAGGCCGAGCTGGCGCAGATGCTCGCCGAGAGCGGTGACGGCCGCGCCATCGCCAACCGCAACCCGGGCGAGGCCTATCGCCAGTTCCTCACCTGCATCCTGCGCAAGCTCGAGGCGACGATCCTGCGCAACAAGGGCCAGCGCTCGACCGGACCCGATTATCCGAGCGCCGACGGCCTCATCAACGACCTGCGCATTCTGGAACAGGGCCTCGCCGACGCGAAATGCGCGTCGCTGGCGGTCGACCTGGTGCGCCCGGTGCGCCGCATGGTCGAGATCTTCCGATTCTCCACCGTCCGCCTCGACCTGCGCGAGAACACCACCCGCACCACGAAGACCCTGCAGGCCCTGTGGGTTCAGTCGAACGGGCAGAACCGCACCCCGCCCGACGTCGATTCCCCCGAGTGGAAGAAGTGGCTCATCGACGAGCTGGCCAAGCCGCGCACGGGCGAGCGCAGCTTCGAAGACCTGCCGGACGACGCCCGCGAGACCCTGGAGACCTTCGCGCTGGTCGGCGAGATGCGCGAGCAGCTCGACCGCGAGGCCTTCGGCTCGTTCATCCTGTCGATGACCCGCTCGGTGCAGGACATCCTCGGCGCCTATCTGCTGGCCAAGGAGGCCGGCAACTTCCTCGACGCCGCCGGCACCGAGATCTGCTGCCTGCCGGTGGTGCCCCTGTTCGAGACCATCGACGATCTGCGCGCCGCGCCGGCGATCATGAAGGAGCTGTTCTCGATCCCGGTCGTGCGCCGCTCCACCCGCTGGCAGGGCGGCGTGCAGGAGGTCATGATCGGCTACTCGGATTCGAACAAGGACGGCGGCTTCGTCGCCTCGAACTGGGAGCTGTACAAGGCGCAGGACAAGCTGACCCAGCTCGGCAAGGCCTCCGGCGTGCCGATCGCGTTCTTCCACGGCCGCGGTGGCTCGGTCAGCCGTGGCGGCGCCCCGACCGCGCGGGCCATCGCGGCCCAGCCGCCCGGCTCGATCAACGGCCGCTTCCGCACCACCGAGCAGGGCGAGGTGGTCTCGTTCAAATACGCCAACCGGGGCACCGCCGCCTACCAGATGGAGCTTCTGGCCTCCTCGGTGTTCGAGCACGCTTTGAAGTCGGAGCGCGAGGCCGCCAAGATCCCCCGCAATGAATTCGACGACTGCCTGGAGGCGCTGTCCGGCGCCTCGCGCGCGGCCTACGTCAACCTGATCCAGCACCCCGATCTGGTGACCTATTTCGGTGCCGCGAGCCCCCTCGACGAGATCGCGCTTCTCAACATCGGCTCGCGCCCGGCCCGCCGCTTCGGCGCCCGCTCGCTCTCCGATCTGCGCGCCATCCCGTGGGTGTTCGCCTGGTCGCAGAACCGCCACGTCATCACGGGCTGGTACGGCGTCGGTTCGGGCCTGAAAAGCTTCCTCGACGTGCGCGGTCAGCAGGGCGAGGCTCAGCTGAAGCGCCTGTTCGCGGAATCGAAGCCGTTCCGGCTCATCCTCGACGAGGTCGAGAAGACTCTGCTGATGGTCGATCTGGAGATCGCCCGCGATTACGCGAGCCTCGTCCCCGACGAGGGGGCGCGCAACAGCATCTTCCCGCTGATCGAGGCCGAATACGCCCTGACCCGCGAGATGGCCCTGCGGGTCAGCGGCGGCAGCGAACTGGCGGAGCGCTTCCCCCTGTTCCGCGATCGCCTCAACGGGCGCCTGCCGACGATCAACCAGGTCAGCCGCGAGCAGGTGGAACTCCTCCGCCGCTTCCGCTCGGAAGAGGACGAGGACCAGCGCGAGGCGGTGAAATCCGCCTTGCTGCTCTCGATCAACTGCATCGCCGTCGGCTTCGGCGCGACGGGGTGAGGATGCTGTCAGGAAACCGAGGGCCGCCCCAGGCCCTCGGGCTTGCGCTCAGGCGCATCCGGACCGGTATGGTGGCCCGACCGTCGGGTCTCATGAACGACCAGAACACTCCCAACAGGAAGGAATCCCAATGAGCTTCACCCTGATCCAGCAGGCCACCCCGCGCCTTCACCGTTCGGAGCTCGCCGTTCCGGGCTCCAACCCGACCTTCATGGAAAAGTCCGCCACCTCGAAGGCCGACGTGATCTTCCTCGATCTCGAGGACGCGGTCGCTCCGGACGACAAGGAGCAGGCCCGCAAGAACATCATCCAGGCGCTCAACGAGATCGACTGGGGCAACAAGACCATGATGATCCGCATCAACGGTCTCGACACCCACTACATGTACCGCGACGTGGTCGACATCGTTGAGGCCTGCCCGCGCCTCGACATGATCCTGATCCCCAAGGTCGGCGTGCCGGCCGACGTCTACGCCATCGACGTGATGGTGACGCAGATCGAGCAGGCCAAGAAGCGCGAGAAGAAGATCGGCTTCGAGGTCCTGATCGAGACCGCGCTCGGCATGGCCAACGTCGAGGCGATCGCGACCTCGTCGAAGCGCCTCGAAGCCATGTCGTTCGGCGTCGCCGATTACGCCGCTTCGACCCGCGCCCGCTCGACCGTCATCGGCGGCGTTAACAAGGACTACTCGGTCCTGACCGACAAGGATGAGTCCGGCAACCGCGAGACCCATTGGCAGGACCCGTGGCTGTTCGCCCAGGCCCGCATGATGGTCGCCTGCCGCGCCTACGGCCTGCGTCCCATCGACGGCCCCTTCGGCGACTTCTCCGATCCGGACGGCTACACCTCCGCCGCCCGCCGCTGCGCCGCGCTCGGCTTCGAGGGCAAGTGGGCGATCCACCCCTCGCAGATCGATCTCGCCAACGAGGTGTTCACCCCGTCGGCCGCCGAAGTCGACAAGGCCCGCCGCATCCTGGCGGCCATGGAAGACGCCGCCAAGGCCGGCAAGGGCGCCGTGTCCCTCGACGGCCGCCTGATCGACATCGCCTCCATCCGCATGGCCGAGGCACTGATCGAGAAGGCCAACGCGATGTCGGCGAGCTGACACGCGAGCGACCAGACGAACTAACCCGCACCTTGGCCGCCTCTTCGGGGGCGGCCCTTTTGTTTGGCGAGGGTTCTGGGGATGCCAGGGCACCGAATCGGGCCCTCGTCCGTTAGCAGACCGCCGTCATCGGCAAGCGTTGCTGAAAATCTACAAGATCAGCGTGTCACGCTCTCGCATGACACGATACCACGACCAGGTATTCAGGGAGATCCGATCATGCACGTGACCATCGAAGACGCGCACAAGGCCATCGAGGCGGCGCGCGCCAAGGCCGTCGAGCTCGGCACGCAGATGTGCATCGCCGTGGTTGATTCGGGTGGAAACCTGAAGGCGTTCTACCGGATGGACGGCGCCTGGGTCGGCTCCATCGACATTTCGCACAAGAAGGCCAAGACCTCCGTGTTCTTCGGCATGATGACCGGCCAGATCGGCCAGCTCTCGCAGCCGGGCGGGCCGCTTTACGGCATCGAGCACTCGAACGACGGGCTCATCACCTTCCCGGGCGGCATCCCGATCGTCGACAAGGACGGTGAGATGTCCGGCGCCATCGGCGTCAGCGGCTCCACCGTCGAGAACGACCACGCGGTGGCGCTGGCCGGTGCCAGCTCGATCGGATCGACGGAACTGCCTGCCCACCCCTGGCGGACCTGACCCGACCCCGTCACCGACGCGGGCGATCCGGCACCGAACAGCAAAAAGCCCCGCTCGCAAGAGCGGGGCTTTTCTCGTCCGGGACGTCCCGGTCCGGCAACCCTGCAGGGCCGCCGGACCAAATGATCCTAGTACGAGCCGAACTTGTAGTTGAAGCCGGCCTTGATGAGGTTGCCCTCGGTGTTGAAGCGCGAGGTGTACGAGCCGGTGGCGGGCGCACCCAGACCGGTGTTGTTCACCAGCACGTTGCGGCTGCCGAGGTCGTAGCGCAGGTACTCGGCCTTCAGCGTGATGGCGCTGGCGCCGATGAGACCGCCGATGAAGTTGAAGCGGTTCAGGAAGCTGTCGGTGGGGATCGCGTACTCGACGCCGCCGCCGTAGACGTAGCCCGTCTCCATGCCCTTGTAGCGGCCGAAATAGGCGAGCTGGCCGGCCGTGTTGAAGAAGTCGGCCTGATACTTGACCTCGCCGTAGGCGAAGCCGCCGGTCCCGTAGACCAGGAACCGGTCGAAGGCGTAGCCGAGGCGGCCCTGCACGGTGCCGAGGTAGTTCAGGCGGTTCCGGTAGCTGCTCGGATCCGGGATGAAGTTGTTCTGCGCGATGGCCGGGCCGAGATAGTCGCGGCGCTTGCCGATATCCGTCCAGGTCACGTCGGCCTCGGCGCCGATGACGAAGCCGGAGCCCGGGGTGAGCTGATAGTTGTAGCCGATGCCACCGCCGATATTGCCGATGCCGTCCTGCTCGGCCTTGAAGTTCGGCGCGCGGCGGCCGAGAGCGACGTTCCTGGCAGTGTTGTCGTTGTTGCCCAGCGTCCGGATGTTCTGGCTGTCGCTGAAGGTGTAGGAGCTGTGCGTTCCCACGTAGATGCCGGTCCAGGTAAAGACCGGGATCGGGGTGAAGACCGGCGCCACTTCGCGGCGCGGAAGGTCAGCAGCGTTGGCCGCGCCGAGGGCGACGAGCGAAGCAACGCCAGCCAGGAGGAATTTTGAGATCATCGGGGTGTCTGTCCCAGGGTCGGAGAGTTGTTGGCCAAGCTATCCTCGGTTGTTCATCTCGACTATGCCCCGCAAGACACACCCCCCTCGGAAGCGTCTCAGGCCGTACCGAATTTCTACGCCCGGACTTCGCGGATCGGAGAATGTGGGACGATGCGCGAGGCGGTGCGATGCCGGATCCGACAACGGCCGGTTAAGCACGTTGCGCTAGATCGATCCGGCACCCCTCCAGCCGTGACAGGAGCGACGATGACACGGGACCAGCTCGCCGCCGAACTGAAGCGCATCGCCACCGACCAGGTGAGCGACATCGAGCGCGCGGTGAAGGACGGCCACAAGACGATCGCGCTGAACGAGATCGCCGATCTCAACCGCAACCTCAAAGCCCTCGCGGCGGCCGTTAAAGGAAAGGGGCTCGTGCGAGCCTGAAACCGCCTCGTGCAAGCCTGAAACCGGCTTGTGCGCGCCTAAGAATCAACGCGTGCGCGCTGCGGAAAGCGCGTGCGTTTCTTAACGATCCCGCGCCGACACATCGTTCTGTGGCGGCGCCTTTCGAACCGACCTCGGGGAAAACCTGCGAATCCCGGTTGACCCACCCTGGCGGGTCAGACCATGTTCCTGATCTGTTCTCAATCAGGATCCGCGATGCAGCCTCGTCCCAACACCCTGTCCGAGTGGGCGGCTCCGGCGGAGGCCATCGTGTCCGCTTACCTGGAGGAGGCTGGCGGCGATGCGATCCTGGCCCTGCACCGCGCCGTGGCCGATGCCCTGACGGATCTGTGCGAGGCCGAGCGGCGAACCCTGCGGCGGGACCGCCTGATCTCGCACGGCTACGTCCGGGGCCGGGCGGATTCCGCGGGCTGAGCCCAGCTCACGCCTCGCCGTCCGATTCCTTCTGGGCCTCGACCTCCGGAGCGACCTGGCCGAAATTGAGCACCGCCACCAGGGCCGTGCCGCCGAAGACGTTGCCGATCAGCGTCGGCAGGAAGAAGCGCCAAACATAGTCGACCATCGAGGCCTCGCCGGTGAAGACGAGGTAGAACGTATCCACCGATCCGGCGACGATGTGGCTGAGGCCGCACATCGAGACCAGCCACGTGATCAGGATGATGACGAACACCGCCGCCGAACCGGTCGCGGGCAGCATCCAGACCATCAGGGCGATGAGCCACCCGGCGAACACCGCCTTGATCACCGTGGTGGCGAAGGCCGAGGCCAGCGCGTGATGGCTGATCTGCGTGAAGGCGGCATGGAGGCCGGGTTCGAAGGCGTCCGAGAAGGCGAGCACCGCCGCGATCGCCGCCGTGCCGACGATGTTGCCGAAGAGCACGATGCCCCACAGGCGCAGCACCCGCCACAGGGTCGTCCGGTTTCGATCGTGCAGGAGCGGAAGGATCGGCGTCAGCGTGTTCTCGGTGAAGAGCTGCTGGCGCCCGAGCACCACGATGAGGAAGCCTGTGGCGTAGCCGAGACTCGTGATCAGGCTGGCCCAGGGAGCCTCCGGCAGATGTGCCTGGAGCACCCCGGGCACGATCAACGAAAAGCCCATCGAGAGGCCGGCCGCGAGGGCCGAGATCAGCAGCGCGCCGCCACGCCGCCGCAACTCCTCGTCGCCCTCGCGGCGGATGACCTCGTGCAAGACGAAGGCGTCCGGCCGGCCGCTCTCGGCCACGCTCTCCGCTTGTTCGGCATCCTCGTTCTCCGTCTGCTCCGCCATCGTGTCCGCTCCACAGGTCGCATTGATGCAAGCGGGTCACGGCGGCCCGGGTTCGGGCGGTCGCGTCAAATCCGCAAGGTGGCGAGCAGCGCCACGATCTCGGCCTTCGCCCGCGCGACGGCCTCGGCGTCCTTGCCCCGCACCACGATGCGGTTGGCGAACCCGGTCTGCGTCATCGACGGATACGACCCGATGGAGACAGCCCCGTGCGCCTTGGCGATAGCGGCGAGGCCGCCCGCATAGGTGCCCTCGGGCATGTTGCCGGCCTCGATGGTTTCCGACAGCACCCTGGCGCCGGTGTCGAGGGTCGGGCCGATCGTATCGAGCATCGCCTGCATGATCGCCGGCACGCCCGCCATGACGAAGACGTTGCCGATGCGGAAGCCCGGCGCTTTCGAGATCGGATTGGCGATCAGGTCGGCGCCGGCCGGGATGCGGGCCATGCGCAGACGCGCCTCGTTGAGGTCTTCCGGCTTGTGGCGCTCCAGCAGCATCGCCTTGGCGCGCGGGTCTATGTCGATCGTCACCCCGAAGGCGGCGGCCACGCAATCGGCGGTGATGTCGTCGTGGGTCGGGCCGATGCCGCCGGTGGTGAAGACGTAGGTGTAGGCGTGCCGGAGAGCGTCGAGGGCGGCGACGATGCGGTCGGCCTCGTCGGGAACGATCCGCACCTCCTTCAGGTCGATGCCGATGGCCGTGCAGTAATCGGCGATGGTGCCGATGTTCTTGTCCTTGGTCCGCCCGGACAGGATCTCGTCCCCGATGACCAGGATTGCGGCCGTGATGACATTGCGAGCAGCGGGTTCGGGGGCAGCGGCTTCGGCGGTAACCGCTTCGGGGAGGACGGTTCGGGTTTCGGTGGAATCGGTCACGGCATGTCCGGGGCAGGCGGCTGAGATCCTGCCACCTAGCGCGGCGGGGCCTCGCTGACCATGTCGGGCGGCGCCGGGTCAGCGCGCCCCGCGCTGGCGGTCCCCGTCGAGTCAGCGCGCCCCGCGCTGGAGGTCGCCGTCGATCAGGAGCGCGCTCTTGCCGTCGAGGCGGTTGCGATAGACCTGCAGGTTCTCCATCACCCGCTGGACGTAGTTGCGGGTCTCGGTGAAGGGGATGCGCTCGACCCAGTCGATGGGGTCGACGCCGCCCTTTCGCGGGTCGCCGTAGGCGTCGATCCACTTCTTCACGTTGCCGCCGCCGGCATTGTAGGAGGCGAAGGCCAGGATGTACGAGCCGCGCCAATCCTCCATCAACTCGCCGAGATGGGCCTGGCCGAGTCGGGCGTTGTAGGCCGGGTCGCTGGTCAGGCGGTCCTGGTCGAAGCTGGCGCTGACGCGGCGCGCCGTGCGCTGGGCGGTCGCCGGCATCATCTGCATCAGGCCGCGGGCGCCGACGCTCGATTGCGCCTGCGGGTCGAACTGGCTCTCCTGGCGGGCGATGGCGAAGACCATCGCCTTCTCCACCAGGGGCACGGCGGCGGAGGCCTCGTAGTTCGGAATGCCGATGGTCGGATAGGCGTGGGCGTCGAGGGGCAGGCCGCGTTGAACTGCGGCCTTGCCGATGGCCACGAGGGCGCGGGAGTTGCGCTGCTCGGCCGCGATGTTGCCCAGCGCTTCGAGTTCGGCGGCATCGGTCAGGCGATTGGCCGCGTCGATGTAGAGGGGCAGCGCGAGATCGCGGATCGCCGCGGCTTCCAGCATCTTCAGGGCGCGCACGTAGAGGCGCTGGTCGAAGGCGCCCTGCTGCTTGGCGTCGAGGCTGGGAATGCTGCGCAGCGACAGGCTGGAACGCCCGAGCTTGGTGCGCGCCAACTGCCCGTAATAGGCGATCGGCTGCAGGGCGGCCCGCTCGTAGAAGGTCTTGGCGGCGTCGGCCTGTCCCAGGGCCTCGGCCGCGCGACCCTGCCAATAGGCGACGCGGGCGAGCGAGATCGGGGTCTCGGCGATCTCGGCCGCTTCGGCGAAGTGCCCGGCCGCCTTGGCGGCGTCGTCTTGGAACCGCAGGGCGATCCAGCCGGCGTGGAACGCGGCCTCGATGCGCTTCTCCACCGTGCGGGCGCAGGGAGCGCGGGCGACCGCGTAGGCACCCGCGGGGTCGTTGGTATCGATCAGCTTGCGGGCCACGATCCGGCGCTCGACCCACCACTCGTCGCCGTCGACCAGGACATCCCCGTTGGTCGGCGCGGTCGCCAGCATCGCGGCCGCCTCCGCGAACTTGTCATGGCGGCGCAGGTACTGGGCCCGTGACAGGATGTAGGATGAATCGCTGCGCAGCGACGGCGGCACCGCGTTGAGGGCGGCGGGCGCGGACGTGCTCTTGTCCTCCACCGCGCGGCGGGCGCGCACCAGGGTGGCGTAGCTGGCGCCGGCCAAAGCCGCGGCGCGCCCGGCGGTGTCGTAATCCTCCTTGAGGAGCGCACGCTCCATCCGGTAGCGGTGATCGATTCGGGTCAGCACCGTCGGAAAGGCGTCGACCACCTTGGTCTCGAGGTTCCGGCCGAAGGTCTCGGACCGCCACAGGTCGCGCACCAGCGCGGCCGCGTCCTCGTCGAGCCCATCGGCCTTGAAGGCGAGCGCCAGGGCGAACTTGCCCGGCGCACTCGCGGGCTTCGCGGCGGCAAAGAACGCCCGCACGGTCGCGGCATTGCGGCGCTCGGTCAGCAGGGCCTCCTCGGCCCGGCGCCGGAGCAGCGGGCCGGCCGGCCAGTCGGGATGGAGGCGGGTGAACGACACCGTGCGCTCGAATCCGATGCCGGCTCCTGCCCGGATCGCCACCCATTCGAGGAGCGCGCGGGCGGCCGGGTCCTTGAAGCCGTCGCGCAGGCGGTCGCCCTCGGAGACGCGGCCCTTGCGGTAGGCATCGATGGCCTGCCGCAGGGCCGGCAGGTCGATATCCGGCGCCACCTGGGCGGCGCGGGCCGGGTCCGGCACCTCGGGGATCGGGGCGACGGGGGAGACCGCCGCATCGGGGAGCGGAAATGCGATGCCGGCCTCGGGGTCGGCCGACGCGTAGGCCTTGGCGGCGGCCGGGAGGGCCTGGCTCGGGGCGGCCTCCGGCGCCTTCGCGTCGATCTTGAGAGCGTCGGCCGCGACCGGATCGGGGATCTTGGCGTCCGGCAGGGCGGCGGAGGGCGCCACCGCATCGCTCGCCGGTCGCAGGCTCGGCTCCCCGTCCGGCCCCGCAGAAGCCGCGAGGGCGCCGGCCGAAGCCAGGCTGAGGGCCAGCATCAGGGCTGCGCGCTGCGTCGAGAACACCATGGTTCTTCCAGTCCCATCACCGTGGACAGACCATCAAGCTCACCCAAAGGGCATTAAGAAGGCATTAACCCCGGCAAAGCAGCGTTTGCGCCGGTGCGGGCGAGCGCCTATGTCTGCCCGTCCGCGACACGCGGTGCCGCTGCCGGAACACCGGCCATGACAAGACCGACGGCTGGGAACGCCAGGATGACCGAGACCTCCACCCGACGCCTCCGGGGCGCGATGACCGCGCTCGTGACCCCGTTCAAGGACGGGGCCTTCGACGAGGCCGCTTTCCGCAAGTTCGTGAACTGGCAGATCGCGGAGGGCATCCACGGGCTCGTTCCCACCGGCACCACCGGCGAGAGCCCGACCCTGAGCCATGCCGAGCACGACCGCGTGGTCGAGATCTGCATCGAGGAAGCGGCCGGCCGCGTGCCCGTGATCGCCGGTGCCGGCTCCAATTCCACCGCCGAGGCGGTGTCCCGCGCCCGCCACGCCGAGAAGGCCGGGGCCGACGCGGTGCTGGTGGTGACGCCCTATTACAACAAGCCGACCCAGGCCGGGCTCTACGCGCATTTCAAGGCCGTCAACGATGCCATCGGCATCCCGATCATCCTCTACAACATTCCCGGGCGCTCCATCGTCGACATGAGCGTCGAGACGATGGCGCGCCTGTACGAACTCAAGAACATCGCCGGCGTGAAGGATGCCACGGCCAAGCTCGACCGGGTCAGCCTGCAGCGCCAGGCCATGGGCGAGGATTTCATCCAGCTGTCCGGCGAAGATGCGACGGCGCTCGGCTTCAACGCCCAGGGCGGCTGCGGCTGCATCTCGGTGGTGTCCAACGTGGCGCCCCGGCTCTGCGCCGACCTCCAGGACGCGACGCTCGGCGGCGATTACGCCAAGGCGCTGCAGATCCAGGACCGTCTGATGCCGCTCCATGCCAGCATGTTCGTCGAGCCGAACCCGTCGCCGGCGAAGTACGCCCTGGCGCGCCTCGGCCTGATGACCGACGAGGTGCGGTTGCCGCTCCTCCCGGTCGGCGACGAGACGAAGGCGCTCGTGGATGCCGCCCTGCGCCATGCGGGCCTGCTCGACGCCTGAACCATCTGGCAAATCGGCGACGACGAACCATATTCCTCGGCCCGGTCGCGACTCTGCGACCGGCCTGACCCGACGTTGTGATGGCTCCCAAACCCGAATCGAACCGCCGCGTCGTCGCCGACAACCGCGCCGCCCGCTACCATTACGAGATCACCGATACCCTGGAGGCCGGGCTCGCGCTGACGGGCACCGAGGTCAAATCCCTGCGCAAGGGCAAGGCGACGATCGGCGAGGCCTATGCCGGTCCGTCCGGCACTGACCTGATGCTGTTCAACGCCTACATCCCCGAATACGTCGAGGCGAACCGCTTCAACCACGAGACCAAGCGTCCGCGCCGGCTGTTGCTGCATCGCAAGCAGATCAACAAGCTGATCGGTGCGACCCAGCGCGAGGGCTTCACCGTGGTGCCGCTGAAGATCTACTTCAACGAGCAGGGACGGGCGAAGATCGAACTCGGGCTCGGCCGAGGCAAGAAGCTGCACGACAAGCGCGAGGCCTCGAAGGAGCGCGACTGGCAGCGCGACCGCGCCCGCATCATGCGCGACAAGGGCTAGGATCTCCGGGGCGAGGCTTGCGTCCACCCGAATCGATGAAAGATGCGAAAAGGCCGGGCGTCGCGAGACGCCCGGCCTTTCGTCTTTCGCACGATGGCTCGGCCTGAGGCTCTACGACTCCACCGGTTCGTCGCTCTGCCGAATGCCGTAGCGGCTTTCCAGGGCCGCAGCCGGGACCGGGCGCGCCGAGCGCTCCGGGGTTTCGCCGCGCGAGCGGGTGCCGGTATCGCCCGATCCACGATTGTCCTGGCTTCGGCTATCCTGGCTTCGGGTATCCTGACTTCTGATGTCGGGATTGCGGCTGTCCGGCGCGCGCCCCCCGGTGCGTTCGCCGGGATCGCGGCCGATCCGCGGAATGAGCTGGGCGAGGTCCACGAACTCGTCGGCCTGCCGGCGCAGGTCGTCGGCGATCATGGCCGGCTGCGTCTGGATGGTGCTGACCACCGTCACGCGCACGCCGCGCCGCTGCATGGCTTCCACCAGGGAGCGGAAATCGCCGTCGCCGGAGAACAGCACCATGTGGTCGATTCGGGGGGCGAGCTCGAGGGCATCGATCGCCAGCTCGATATCCATATTGCCCTTCACCTTGCGCCGACCCATCGAGTCGACGAATTCCTTCGCGGGCTTGGTGACGACCCGGAAACCGTTATAGTCGAGCCAATCGATCAGCGGGCGGATCGACGAGTATTCCTGGTCTTCGACGATCGCCGTGTAGTAGAAAGCCCGAAGGAGATTATCGCGGGACTGGAATTCCTTCAGCAACCGGCGATAATCGATATCGAAACCCAGAGCCTTGGTCGCCGCGTAGAGGTTTGCGCCATCGATGAATAGCGCGCTGCGCTGTTGTGCGCTCATGAACGGATCCATTTAATAGAGAAATATTGCAAGAAATAAGTTAGAAAAGTCCGGTGGATATTCGCAGGCTATGGAATTCTTGCACAGACTTGATCTTGGGTGCCGGCAGACCAAAACAGGGCGAAAAACGCCAAACGGCCTCTCAGCTCAGATATAACGCCTGAAATACCTATGTTTGTTTAAATCCTGCGACGACAAAAAGTCAAATCTTCCTGTCGAACGCCACTTCGGCATACAACTGCAAATATCAATTGATCTTAGCCCCTGGCATTTGGGGGCGCTGTGCGGCGCCCCGTCACGACCCCGAGGCCCAGGCTGATCCGTCCTGAATCACCGAACGGATACAGTACCATGGCCGACGGGGCCGGCGCGGGGCACGCCGTCAGCCGTTCACCCGTTCGACCTTGTTCACCGTGCGCTTGCCGCGCAGTTCGGCGATGATCGCGTTGAGGTGCTTCAGGTCCCAGACCGACAGGTCGATGATGATCTGCGTGAAATCCTGGGTCTTCCGCTTCATCGAGACATTGTCGATGTTGCCGTCGTGGTCGGCGATGACCTGGGCGATCTGGGCGAGAACGCCGGGCTCGTTGATCGATTGCAGGGCGAGGCGCGCCGGGAAGCGCTCGCTGGCCCCCGCCTCCACATCCCAGCGCACGTCGAGCCAGCGGTCGGGCTCGTTGTCGAAATCGGCCAGGGCGGCGGACTGGATCGGGTAGATCGTCACCCCGATGCCGGGCGTGAGAATGCCGACGATGCGGTCGCCCGGCACGGCGCCGCCATTGGGCGCGAAGCTCACCGGCAGGTCGCCGTCGAGGCCGCGGATCGGGATGCCGTCCGCGCGTCCGTGCTCGGCGGCGCGACCCTCCGGGAAGGTCAGCCGCATGGTCTGGTCCTTGGCGAGACTCAGGCGGCCGGCGCCGTCGCCGGAGGTCGGCTGCGGCAGGGGCGCGGGCGCCCCGCGGCGCTCGTCCTTGTGGTCGGGATAGACCGCGCGCACCACGTCGCCGGAGAACATCTCGCCCCGGCCGACGGCGGCGAACACGTCCTCCAGGCTCTGCCGGGCGAGGCGCGGCAGCGCCCCTCGCAGCTTGTCCTCGGAGAAGCTCTTGGCGGCGCGCTCGAAGGCCCGGTCGAGAATCTGGCGGCCGAGGCCCGCATATTGGCGCCGCACCGCCGAGCGCGTGGCCCGGCGGATGGCCGAGCGCGCCTTGCCGGTGACCACCAGGGATTCCCAGGCCGCCGGCGGCGCGGCACCGTCCGAGCGCGCGATCTCGACCTCGTCGCCGTTGACCAGTTCGTGCAGCAGCGGCGCCATCCTGCCGTTGATCTTCACCCCGACCGCCGAATTGCCGACATCGGTGTGGACCGCATAGGCGAAGTCGATCGGGGTCGCGCCCCGGGGGAGGGCGATGAGCCGGCCCTTCGGGGTGAAGCAGAAGACCTGGTCCTGGAAGAGTTCGAGCTTGGTGTGCTCCAGAAACTCCTCCGGGCTGTCGCCCTCGGCCAGCAGCTCGATGGTCCGGCGCAACCATTGGTAGGCGCCGCTCTCGGTGGCGAGGCGGGGATGACCTCCGCCGATCTCGTCCTTGCCGCCGCTCTCCTTGTAATGGGCATGGGCGGCGATGCCGTATTCGGCGATCTCGTCCATGGCGGCGGTGCGGATCTGCAGCTCGACGCGCTGACTCTTCGGGCCGATCACCGTGGTGTGGATCGAGCGGTAATCGTTCTGCTTCGGCGTCGAGATGTAATCCTTGTACCGGCCCGGCACCATCGGCCAGCTGGTGTGGACGACGCCGAGCGCCCCGTAGCAATCGGCCAGGGTCTCGACCACGACCCGGAAGCCGAAGATGTCGGACAATTGCTCGAAGGCGACCGATTTGCGCTCCATCTTGGCCGAGATCGAGTAGGGCCGCTTCTGCCGGCCGGTGACCACCGCCTTGATGCCCTGGGCCGCGAGCTTCGCCGTCAGATCGTGCTCGATGCTCTCGACCAGCCGTTCCGATTTGGCCGAGAGGTCGGCGAGGCGCTGCGCGATGGTGGCGTAGATCTCCGGCTTCAGATTGCGAAGCGCCAGATCCTCGAGTTCCTCGCGCAGCTCCTGCATGCCCATGCGGCCGGCGAGCGGGGCGTAGATGTCGAGGGTCTCCTGGGCGATGCGCTCGCGCTTGTCGACGCGCATGTGGTGCAGCGTGCGCATGTTGTGCAGGCGGTCGGCGAGCTTGACCAGAAGCACGCGCACATCGGCCGCGACCGCCAGCAGCAGCTTGCGGAAGTTCTCACCCTGCGCCGCCCGCTTGGAGACGAGGTCGAGGCGCTTCAGCTTGGTCAGGCCATCGACCAGGGCGCCGATTTCCGGGCTGAAGATCTCGCGGATCTCGTCCAGGGTCGCGGCGGTGTCCTCGACGGTGTCGTGCAGCACCGCCGCCACGATGGTGGCGTCGTCGAGCCGGAGGTCGGTCAGGATGGCGGCGACTTCGAGGGGATGGGCGAAGAAGGGATCGCCGGAGGCGCGCTTCTGGGTTCCGTGCGCGCGCATGGCATAGACGTAGGCGCGGTTGAGCAGGGCCTCGTTCGCGGCGGGATTGTAGCGCTTGACCCGCTCGACAAGCTCGTATTGGCGCATCATCCGCCGGGAGACCCTTCCGCAACGCAACGCAACGCATCCGGCAGCGGATGCCGCTTCCCGATGTGTCCCGCATCGCACGCGTCCACGCCAGCCCCACGGCGTCGCATCCGCGGAAATTCCGGGACCCACCGCAGGAAAAGCGATTCTCCCGCCCCGATCGCGGCATGAAAAAACCCGGCGCGAAGGCCGGGTTCTCGTCGCGTCGTCCCGAAGATGGGAGGCCTACTCGGCCTCTTCGTCCGTCTCGGTGGGCGGCGCCAGGTTCTCGAGGCCGCGCAGCAGGTCTTCCTCGCTCATGCGATCGAACTGCACCGCGCCGTCGTCGCTGGACGAGGGCGGGGCGACGGCAGCGGCGGCCGGCGAGCTCGACAGCAGCGGCACGGTCTCGGCTTCCGGCTCGTCGACCTCGACATATTTCTGCATCGAGTGGATGAGCTGTTCCTTCAGGTCATCCGCCGTGATCGTCTCGTCGCCGATCTCGCGCAGGGCGCAGACGGGATTCTTGTCGCGGTCGCGGTCGATGGTCAGCGGGGCGCCGGCAGCGAGCAGGCGCGCCCGGTGGCTGGCCAGCAGAACCAGCTCGAAGCGGTTCTCGACCTTGTCGATGCAGTCTTCAACGGTGACGCGAGCCATGGCGGACGGCTCCTTCCTCGGACGGAATTTCTGGGCTGAGCCCGATGCATACACCCCTTGGCGCCGGGCAACAAGCGGTGGCGAAATCCATTCGCCTATCCCCGGGACCGGCACTATCGTCGGCGGGCGATCCTCCTCTCACCGGCGAACGGAATCCCGACGCTTTTCGAAGGCCCGCTTGGAACGCGCGTTGGTCCGGTCGCCGAGGACAAGTTCATAACAACCGGAGGAGGGACTGTTTTGAATCGCGACGGACGTCCACGCTGCGCGTCCTCTGCTAACGATATTTAAAAGTCGGAAACATTCCCAACGGCGCCAATCTCAGCAGCACGTTGCGATTCAAGCCAACCACGACAAGAGAATAGACTCTTTCTGGACATCAAGACTCCAGCTCTATGAATCCTTGATAGGAATCATCATGGAATAGATATCAGTAATAAATTAAATTAATATTTGAATGATTGAAACGTAATATTCGTTGATCAAATTTATATACGTATTAAAACATATAAGATCGATTACCTAAATTACAATTACCCATAAATAGTTAGATAATTCAATCACAATAAGTGGCGTCGACGTCTGTACGGTGGCGATTTTTGGTCGAATTGAACCGATCAATCAACTTTTTGGGTTGCCGCGATAGACAGGTCAAGTCTATTGAAGAACGACACTGAATAAGTTTTTGGGTTATTTTCGGAGCAGCCCTCGAGCGATAAGCAATAAAGGCGTGCTAGTTTAAGCGAACGCTACGGAGATCGTCAATGAGGCAGGGTAACCTTGGATTGCTGCTACTTCTGATGGCCGCACCGTCATTTTGCATGGCCTTCATTACTGCACTTGTCTTGTCGAATGAAATTAGAACCTTATTTTACTTTGTGATTTTAGCGACTGCGCTTCTTTTGATAATGCTTATATATTTCTATGTGTATTACTACCTATCAATTGAGACGGTCATTATTCTAACGATTGGTGTCCCACTGACGGCAGGATCTATTCTTGGATCCATCTCGAGGATAGGTTTTCTCTTTGTGCGCGACTGGTTCAGAAAGACCCGGATCTGAAAGGCATCCACGCGATAGATTTCGTAACGTAAAGACGTTTTGAAGAACAGGGCGGATCACAGTACACCGGATATCCCACCCTGTTCCATCCCATGGCCCACGTTCATCGATCCCCGGCAATCCCATCGCCATCTCCCGCATAACGCCTCAGGGACCCTCCGCGTGGACCGGTTATAAAGGAGACGAGTCGCGGCGAAGAACCGGCGCGGCCGGGGGACGAACCGACCATGACTGCACATCTCACCCGCCGCGGCCTTCTCGGCTGCGGCTGCGCTCTCGGGGCCGCGTGCTTTGCCGCGACGGCGCTGCCGAATCTCAGTCTCGCGGCGGTCCCGTCCTCGAAGAAGACGACCCTGACCGCCGATCAGGCGCTGGAGGCCCTGAAGGAGGGCAACCGGCTCTACCAAACCGACAGTCCGGTCCGGTCGGTGCAGGGCCGCGAGCGCCGGATCGAGATCGCGCTGGGGCAGACGCCGTTCGTGGTGCTGGTGAGCTGCTCCGATTCGCGCGTCTCACCCGAAATCCTGTTCGGGCGCGGCCTCGGCGAGCTGTTCATCGTGCGCAATGCCGGCAACTGCGTCGACACCGCGGCCCTCGGCTCGATCGAGTACGGCGTCTCGCAACTCGGCGTGCCGCTGGTGCTGGTGATGGGCCACAGCCGCTGCGGCGCCGTCGAGGCCGCCATCGACGTCGTCAAGAACAACACCGTCTTCCCGGGCTCCATCGGCCGGATGATCGAGCCGATCGTGCCGGCGGTGCTGTCGCAGCGCGACGTGCCGGGCGATTTCACCGAGAACTGCGTGCGGGCCAACGTCAACCGGGTGGTGGAGCGCCTGCGCAGCGCCTCCGAGCCGTCGCTGCTCGATCCGCTGAGGGCCGGCAAGCTGCGCATCGTCGGGGCGTCCTACAGCCTCGATTCCGGCACGGTCGACTTCTTCAATCAGGGCTGACACCCGCCCGCCTCGCTGCGGTGCCATGTTGACACAGGTGGCGGGCGGTGCGACTGCGCCGCCCTTCCGGTTTGGGCTATCTGGGCCGGGCAATTCCGGCCCGACGACGAGGAGATCACATGGCGCGCGCTTGCATCTTCCCCGGCCAGGGCAGTCAGGCCGTCGGCATGGGGCGAGCGCTGGCCGAGCACTTCCACCAGGCCCGCGACGTGTTCGCGGAGGTCGACGAAGCCCTGAACCAGCCGCTCTCGCGCCTGATGTTCGAGGGGCCGGTGGAGGACCTCACCCTCACGGCCAATGCCCAGCCGGCCCTGATGGCCGCCAGCTTGGCGACGCTGCGCGTGCTGGAGGCCGAGCGCGGCCTGGACCTGAAGCGCGACGTCGCCTGCGTCGCCGGGCATTCGCTGGGCGAATACACGGCCTTGTGCGCTGCCGGTACCTTCTCCATCGCCGACACCGCCCGGCTCCTGCGCATCCGCGGCACCGCCATGCAGGGCGCCGTGGCTCCGGGGGAGGGCGCCATGGCGGCGCTGATCGGCGCCGATGCCGACATCGCCCAGGCGATCGCCGCCGAGGCGGCCGAGGGCGCGGTCTGCGAGGTCGCCAACGACAATGGCGGTGGGCAGGTGGTGCTCTCCGGCGCAAAGGCGGCGGTCGAGCGGGCCGTCGCCCTGGCGCAGGCGCGCGGGATCAAGCGCGCGGTCATGCTCAACGTCTCGGCCCCGTTCCACTGCTCGCTGATGGCCCCCGCCGCCGAGGCCATGCGGCAGGCGTTGGCCGAGGTCGCGATGCACAGCCCGATGGTGCCGGTCTACGCCAATGTGCGGGCCGCCCCCCTGTCCGATCCGGCCGCGATCCGCGAGGCCCTGGTGGCCCAGGTCACCGGCACCGTGCGCTGGCGCGAATGCGTCGCCGCGATGGCGGCCGCCGGCATCGACCAGTTCAGCGAGATCGGCACCGGCAAGGTGCTCACCGGCCTCGTCAAGCGCATCGCGCCCGGCGCCGTCGCGGGCGCGGTCGGCACGCCCGACGACATCGCTGCCTTTCCCGCCTTCGGCTGAACCTCAAGGAACGCCCATGTTCGACCTGACCGGCCGCAAGGCCCTCGTCACCGGCGCCACCGGCGGCCTCGGCGGCGCCATCGCGCGGGGCCTGCACACGCAGGGCGCCACGCTCGCCATTTCGGGCACCCGCCAGCCGGCCCTGGAAGCCTTCGCGGCCGAACTCGGGGGCGAGCGCGTCCACCTCGTGCCGTGCGATCTCTCCGACAAGGCTTCGGTCGAGGCACTGATCCCGGCCGCCGAAGCGGCCCTCGGCGGCCTCGACATCCTGGTCAACAACGCCGGCATCACCCGCGACAACCTCGTGCTGCGCATGAAGGACGACGAGTGGGATGCGGTCATCGCCGTCAACCTGTCGGCGGCGTTCCGGCTGTCGCGGGCGGCGGTGAAGGGCATGATGAAGCGCCGCCACGGCCGCATCGTGAACATCGGCTCGGTGGTGGGCGCCACCGGCAATCCGGGGCAGGTCAACTACGCCGCCGCCAAGGCCGGCCTCGTCGGCATGACCAAGGCGCTGGCCGCCGAGGTCGCCACCCGCAACCTGACGGTCAACTGCATCGCGCCGGGCTTCATCACCTCGCCGATGACCGACGCGCTGAACGACAAGCAGCGCGACGGCATCCTCACCCGCGTGCCCATGGGGCGCCTCGGCACCGGCACCGACATCGCCGCGGCCGCGATCTACCTCGCCTCCGACGAGGCCGCCTACGTCACCGGCCAGACGCTGCACGTGAACGGCGGCATGGCGATGTATTGAGGGCGGGCGCCTCTCTCCTCTCCTCCACCTTGTGGCGGGCACCGGCGCAGCCCCACCCCTGGCCCCTCCCCATAAGGGGGAGGAGGACTGTTTTTGCTGCACCGCACAGGGGATAATTTCGGGGACCGGCTCGAAAAGGCCACACCGATGAACGGGTTGTGAACCGCCCCTCGCCAGCGTCGGAACCCTGTGTTAACACCCCGGCTGCCGTGCGAGGGGGGTGCCGATTCAGCGTGTTGCGGAGGTTGGAAAATCACGGGTCACCGACTGGACAAGTCCGGTGACTTGACCGAAACGCGCGATCGATCACACCGGCCGCTCCATCCGACAGTCAGTCCCGGGACGGGACGGCGGCCACGGCACCTTCAAAAACAAGACCTCCCAGAACAAGACCTCCACCAGCAAGACTCTTCACACAAAGATCCTTGCACCATCACGACCTTGAAGAGCTAAGGACCAAGACCGATGAGCGATATCGCTGAGCGCGTGAAGAAGATCGTTGTCGAGCACCTCGGCGTGGAGCCGGAGAAGGTGGTCGAGGGCGCGAACTTCATCGATGATCTCGGCGCCGACAGCCTCGACACCGTCGAGCTCGTGATGGCGTTCGAGGAAGAGTTCAACGTCGAGATCCCCGACGATGCCGCCGAGACCATCCAGACGGTCGGCGACGCGGTGAAGTTCCTCGAGAAGAACTCCGCTTAAGGCCACGGATCGCGCGTGCGCGGGGCCGATCCGGGCCCCGCACGCCATTCGTTGTGATGACAGGACCGGTTCGGGATAGCGCGATGCGTCGGGTAGTGGTGACGGGCTTGGGGATGGTGACGCCGCTGGCCAGCGGGGTCGAAGCCACCTGGAGCCGGTTGATCGCCGGCGAGTCGGCGGCCAAGGTCGTGACGGCGTTCCCCGTCGACGATCTGGCCTGCCGCATCGCCTGTTCCGTGCCCTTCGGCGACGGCACCGACGGCAGCTTCAATCCCGACGCCTTCATGGAGGCCAAGGAGCAGCGCAAGGTCGATCCGTTCATCGTCTACGCCATGGCGGCCGCCGGCGAGGCCCTGAACGATGCCGACTGGCACCCGACCACCTACGAGGACCAGTGCGCCACCGGCGTCATGGTCGGCTCCGGCATCGGCGGCATCGGCGGTATCTACGACGCCTCGGTGACCCTGCACGACAAGGGCCCGCGCCGCATCTCGCCCTTCTTCATTCCCGGCCGCATCATCAATCTCGCCTCGGGCCAGATTTCGATCGCGCATGGCCTGAAAGGCCCGAACCACGCGGTGGTGACGGCCTGCTCCACCGGCGCCCACGCCATCGGCGACGCGGCCCGGCTGATCCAGTTCGGCGATGCCGACGTGATGGTGGCGGGCGGCGCCGAATCGCCGGTCAACCGCCTCGCGCTCGCGGGCTTCGCCGCCTGCCGCGCCCTCTCCACCGGCTTCAACGACGACCCGACCCGCGCCTCGCGCCCCTACGACCGGGACCGGGACGGCTTCGTCATGGGCGAGGGCGCCGGTGTCGTCGTGCTCGAGGAATACGAGCACGCCAAGGCCCGCGGCGCCAAGATCTACGCCGAGGTGATCGGCTACGGCCTCACCGGCGACGCCTACCACATCACCTCGCCGGCCCCGGACGGCGACGGCGCCTTCCGCTGCATGAGCGCCGCCGTGAAGCGCGCCGGCATCCAGGCCAGCGACCTCGACTACATCAACGCCCACGGCACCTCGACGCCCATGGGCGACGAGCTGGAGCTGAAGGCCGTGGAACGCCTGCTCGGCGACCACGCCGCCCAGGCCTCGATGTCCTCGACCAAATCCTCGATCGGCCACCTCCTCGGCGCCGCCGGCTCCGTGGAAGCGATTTTTTCGATCCTAGCCATCCGCGACGGCATCCTGCCCCCGACCCTCAACCTCGACAATCCCTCCGTCGAGACCGCCATCGACCTCGTGCCGCACGAGGCCAAGCGCAAGCGGGTGGATACGGTGCTGTCGAATTCGTTTGGGTTCGGTGGGACGAATGCGAGCTTGGTGATGCGGCGGTTGGATTGATATCAAGGCAATCGTTCCAATCTTTGAGAGACATCTCTGCGATACGACGCGTCCGGACAACTAAGAACTTGAGCTGCTTTTTCTTCTACAAGGTTACTTAGAGTTCTATCTATAATTTGACTGTCATGGCTGCCGCGTGGGCGGACGGAAGAAGTCCGCCGTCGCGTGTTGCGAGCGAAGCACCACGTTAGGCAACTGACGCTATAGCCTCGATGACGGAATCTTGGCTGGCAAATAAATATTCTGAGATACGTGTGAATCATCTGCCGCAATTCCTTGAATGGGACGACGGAAGGTCATCGCGTTTTACAGCCCTTGCGAAGCGGATTTGGAAGACAGCCCCGTCATTCCGGGGCGCCGAAGGCGAGCCCGGAATCCAGAGCCGCTTTCAGTAGAAAACCCCGCTGAACCTGTGTTTCTGGATCCCGGGTTCCGCTTACGCGGCCCCGGGATGACCGCGTTCTTGGAAGCAACTGATGAGCCAGGCGCGACGGCGAATTCAATGTTCTCCTCAGGGCCAATACTCCGAGGTGTCTGTCGCACAACCGCTCTGGCGCAAGGGTCGAGCCCAGAACCAACAGGAAGCGCCGATTCCGCTATCGGTGAAGCGACAGGATCGTACTTTGGCCTAACATCGTCGGCGCCAGGAAAACCTTCTGTTTCGGTGCAAACATTTTCAGAACAAGCACCAGAAAAATGAAGATATAAAGCACAAATCGTATTCGTTTCTGGTAGAGCGTTATGAACCTCAAGATCGGCGACAGGATCGGAGAGGCGTCGGCATAGCTCGCAAGCTTTTTTATGTTGCTTATTAAGATATAAAGGAAGCTCGCGAACCAAGCGATACCTCCGAAAGTCAGTCCAACCAACCAAAAGCCTCTTGCTTTTCCGAGCTGATCGAAAGGTATTTTCATGAGAACAGACAAAATGATAAAGAATGGGATTTGAAAGAACAGGGCAATAAGATTTCCGCGCCTCATATGAAAATCCTCGATTCGGCGCATAACATAGCCTCGGAAAGAGGAATGAATAGAAGTCTTGCGGTCGTTCAAGACAAGTGAGTGTGCCTCTGGAGCCGGTACGGGTCGAGCGCCGAGATTCTTCCCCACGGAAAACGGGCGCCCTCCCGCACTCCGCCGGCCAGGCGGCTCGCCCAGGCCGGATCGCTTCGCTGGGTCGGCGCATCCCCATTTCGCCACAAAACCCACGCAGTTCGCGCGCCAAAATGCCCGTCCCGTGCGCCAACCCACTCGACTCGGGCGCAGGGAATCCCCAAAAAATCCGGCGGCGGCCGGGGCGGGGACCTGAGGCCCGAACAGGATGTCCATGTTCTTCCGCAAACGTCAGAATCCGGCGCCAACGCCGATCCCGTCCGACGAGCCGGCCCTGCCCAACCGTTTGTCGCCGCGCAGCCCGAGCGAGGCGATCAAGCCCACCGCCGCGCCGCCGCCGCCCGACCGTCCGGTCCGTGAGCGCGGCGGCTTGCTCGCCCGCATCTCCGGCCTGCTCACCGCCTCCGTGGTGTTGGCCATCGCGGTGATGATCGGCGTGACCCTGTTCGAGCGTCAGACCAAGGAGCCGGGGCCGCTGCCCGCCGACAAGGTGGTGGTCATCCCGCCGCGCAGCGGCACCTCCGAGATCGCCGAGGCGCTGAGCCGCGAAGGCGTCATCACCCACACCGCCCTGTTCGAATGGGCCGCCCGCTTCTCCGGCAAGGCGCTCAAGGCCGGCGAGTACACCTTCAAGGCCCATGCCAGCATCGGCGAGGCCATCGACACCCTGTCCTCCGGCCGTCAGGTGCAGCACGCCATCACGTTCCCGGAGGGGCTGACCTCCGAGCAGATCGTGATGCGGCTCAACGACAACGACATCCTCACGGGCGACATCAACGAGATCCCGCCGGAAGGCTCGCTGCTGCCCGACACCTACAAGTTCGAGCGCGGCGCCACCCGCCAGCAGATCGTCAACCTGATGCGGACCAAACAGCGCGAGGTGCTCAACCAGATCTGGCTGCGCCGCTCGGCCGAGATCCCGGTGAAGACCCCGGCCGAGATGGTGACCCTGGCCTCCATCGTGGAAAAGGAGACCGGCCGGGCCGACGAGCGTCCCCGCGTCGCCGGGGTGTTCGTCAACCGCCTCAACAAGCGCATGAAGCTGCAATCGGACCCCACCATCGTGTACGGGCTGGTGGGCGGGCGCGGCACCCTCGGGCGCGGCATCCAGCGCACCGAGATCGAGCGCGCCACGCCCTACAACACCTACGTGATCGAGGGCCTGCCCCCGGGACCCATCGCCAATCCCGGGCGCGCCGCCCTGGAGGCCGTGGCCAACCCCTCGCGCACCAAGGACCTGTTCTTCGTGGCCGACGGCACCGGCGGCCACGCCTTCGCCGAGACCCTGGAAGGCCATTCGCGCAACGTCGCCCGCTGGCGCCAGGTCGAGAAGGCGCGCCAGACCCCGACCCCGGACGCGGTGGTCGACAAGGCCGACCCGCCCGGCACCCCCGCCGCCACCGTGCCCGGCGCCGCGTCGGCCTACGCCCCCGACGGCACCAACATGGCGGCGACCCCGGAGCCCGGCAGCGTCCGCCCGCGGGCCTTCGACGCCTCCGAGGGCACCCGCCTCGACCCCCTGCGCAACAAGACCTTCGACTTGAACTCGCCCAAGACCGTGCCGGTGCTGAAGCAGCCGTAGGGGTTCGGTACGCTGCTCTTGAGTCTCTTTGCGAGCCAAATAAATCGATGAACCACCCCGTCATTCCGGGGCGCCGCAGGCGAGCCCGGAATCCAGAGCCGCCGACGGTGTAAAGTCTGGCACCCGTTGTGGTTCTGGATCCCGGGCTCCGCTGCGCGGCCCCGGGATGACGAGGTGCCACCCCATGCGATGGCCCTGCCTCGGCACCCGCAGGGTCGCCCAACCACCCCCACCCTCGGTCCCTCCCCACAAGGGGGAGGGAAGGCGGTCGGTCCGACGCGGACACCACGATGATCCTCTCCAGCATGACCGGTTTCGCCCGGGCCGCCGGCACCACCGGGCCGGTGCAATGGGCCTGGGAGGTCCGCAGCGTGAACGGGCGCGGCCTCGATGTGCGCCTGCGGGTGCCGAGCGGCTACGACGCGGTCGGGGAGGTCGCCCGCACCGCCCTGCAGAAGACTTTGGCGCGTGGCCAGTGCCAACTCAACCTGACGCTGACCCGCCCCGATTCCGCCCCGCGCGTGCGCATCAACGAGGCCCTGCTGGGCCAGCTCGCCGCCGCCATCGCCCGCGTGCCGCGCCCCGAGGGGCTGGCCCCGGCCTCCCTCGACGGGCTGCTCGGCATCCGGGGCGTGATCGAATCCGACGAGGAGCCCGGCGCCGACACCGACGCCCTGGCGCACGATCTCGCCGCCGGCGTGGTCCAGCTGGTGGCCGACCTCGTCGAGGCCCGCCGGGCCGAGGGGCGGGCTTTGCGCGCCGTCATCGAGGGCCAGCTGTCCGAGATGGCCCGGCTCACCGCCGCCGCCGAGGCCTGCCCGGCCCGCAAGCCGGAAGCCGTCAAGGCGCGCCTCGCGGCCACCGTGGCGACCCTGCTGGAGGCCGGCAGCCTCGATCCCGACCGCCTGCACCAGGAGGCGGTGCTGATCGCCGCCAAGGCCGATGTCCGCGAAGAGCTCGACCGGCTCCAGGCCCATCTGGCCAGCGCGGCCGAACTCCTCGCCGCCGGCGGCGCCATCGGCCGCAAGCTCGATTTCCTGGCCCAGGAGCTGGGGCGCGAGTCCAATACCCTGTGCGCCAAGGCCAACGACGTCACGCTGTCGCGGATCGGACTCGACTTGAAGGCCGTGGTGGAGCAATTCCGGGAGCAGGTTCAGAACGTCGAGTAGGTTGGTCCCGAAATGCAGGCCTCATCGAAGGAGGGCGCGCCGTCGATCGGGCGGCGCGGGTTCATCCTCATCCTGTCGTCCCCGTCCGGCGCGGGCAAGACCACGCTGACCCGGGCGGTGGCGGCCGATCCGAAATGGGGGCTCGACCTCTCCATCTCGGTGACGACGCGCCAGCGCCGGCCCTCCGAGATCGACGGCAAGCACTACACCTTCATCGACCGCGAGGCCTTCGACGCCTTGCGCGGCGCCGACAACCTGCTCGAATGGGCCGAGGTGCACGGCAATTTCTACGGCACCCCGCGCCGCCCGGTGGAGAAGGTGCTGGGCGCCGGCCGGGACATGATCTTCGACATCGACTACCAGGGCACCCGGCAGGTGCGCTCCAAGCTCGCCGAAGACGTGGTCACGGTGTTCATCCTGCCGCCCTCGCTGGCCGAACTGCGTCACCGCCTGGAGCGCCGGGCCGAGGATTCGCCGGACACCATCGAGAAGCGCCTCGCCAACGCCCGGATGGAGATCCAGCGCTGGAGCGAATACGACTACGTCATCGTCAACGACGACCTCGACGACGCCTTCCGCTCCCTCGAGGGCATCCTCATCGCCGAGCGCCTGAAGCGCGAGCGCCGCGTCGGCCTGACCGCCTTCGTCGAAGGCCTGCTGGCCGAGCCGGACTGACGGAAGGCCGCAGCCGCGCCAGGAACGTTCGCCGCACAGGCGTGTTGGCCCGCCGCCCCGCACCGCCTCGCCCTTGCAGGGCCCAGCGGCGCCAACCTGCGAGACCCCGACGCGATGCGCGAGAGATCCTGTGACATCGCCGTGATCGGCGCCGGCACCGCCGGCCTCGCCGCCTTCCACGCCGCCCGCGCCGGCGGCGCCGACGTCGTGCTGATCGAGGCCGGCCCCGGCGGCACCACCTGCGCCCGCGTCGGCTGCATGCCGTCGAAGCTCCTGATCACCGCCGGCAACGCCGCCCATGCGGCCCGCCGGGCCGGGATTTTCGGCGTCGAGGCCGGTCCCGTCCGCATCGATGGCCCCGCCGTGATGGCCCGGGTCCGGCGCGAGCGCGATCATTTCGTCGCCGGCGTGCTTGACGGCGTCGAGGCCATCGACGCGGAGGCCCGAATCGACGGCCACGCCCGCTTCACCGGCCCCGGCACCCTGATGGTCGACGATCACACCCGCGTCGCCTACCGCGCCGCGGTCGTCGCCACCGGGTCACACCCGGCGATGCCCTCCAACCTGTGTGACCTCGACACGTTGCTGGTGAATACCGACACGGTGTTCGAACTGCCGGATCTGCCCGAATCCCTCGCCGTCCTGGGCGGCGGCGCCGTCGGAATCGAGCTGGCCCAGGCCATGGCCCGCCTCGGCGTCGCCGTCACGCTCTTCGACCCCGGCACCCACCTCGCCGCCCTGCGCGACCCCGGCCTCGCCGCCGAGGCCCGCCGGATCTTCGGCACCGAGATCACCCTGGAACTCGGCTCCGAGGTCACCGGCGGCCGCATCGACGAAGGCCGCGCCTGCCTGACCTGGACCGGCGCGGACGGCGCCGCCCACAGCGGCAGCTTCGCCCGGGTGCTCGCCGCCATCGGCCGTCCCCCGAACCTGCATCACCTCGGACTCGACCGGGCCGGCCTTACCCTCGACGCGGACGGCATGCCGGACGTCGACCCCCGCTCGCTGCTCTGCGCCGGCGCACCCATCTTCCTCGCCGGCGATGCCAACGCCGAGCGGCCGGTGCTGCACGAAGCCTCCCGCCAGGGGCACATCGCCGGCGCCAACGCAGCTCGGCTGATCGTCGACGGGGGCGGCTCCGTCGCGGCGCCCCGGCGCTGGACGAACCTCGCCATGGTGTTCACCGAGCCGCAGGCGGCCAGCGTCGGTGTTCCGTTCGATCCGGAGGACACCAACACCTTGATCGGCAACGTCGATTTCGGCGACCAGGGACGGGCCAGGATCATGGCCGAGAACGCCGGCGGTCTGCGCCTCTACGCCGACAGAACCGGCCGCCTCACGGGCGCCGAGATGCTCGGCCCATCGTGCGAACACCTCGCGCACCTGCTCGCTTTGGCGATCGAGGACGGCCTGTCGGCCCAGACCCTGCTCGACCGGCCGTTCTACCATCCCACCGTCGAAGAGGGGCTGAAGACCGCCTTGGACGATATCGTCTCGCAGACGGCTAAGCCCTGAACCGAAAGCCGGCGGTTCGTCAGACCGGTGAGACCCCGACCGCCACGCCTCTGTTCCGTCGGCGATGCCCCGTGATGGTGTTGCCGATGGAGGCCACCACGATGCACAGGATAGCGATCCATTCCGTGGGGGTGAGGCGCTCACCTAAGATCATGAAGCCTGCAAGCGACCCGACTGCGGGCTCAAGGCTGAGGAGTACGCCGAAGCTCTGCTTCGACAGACGCTGTAGCGCGACTATCTCGAGGGTGTAGGGCAGCGCGCTCGACAGGGCGGCCACCGCGAGTCCGAACCCCAGAATGGCGGGATCGAGCAGCGCCACGCCCGCACTGGCGATGCCGAAGGGCATGACGACCAGGGCCGCCATCGACATCCCGATCGCGACGGCACAGCCCCCGTGGAGATGCCCGACCCGCTGTCCGAAGACGATGTAGAGCGCCCAGCACACGGCCGCACCAAGCGCGCAGGCGACGCCGACCGGATCGAGCCCGCTCGAGAGGCCGCCGAGCGGCAGCAGCAGGCCGAGCCCCAAGATCGCACAGCCGATCCAGGCGAAGTCGATCGGCTTGCGCGAGACCACGAGCGCCAAGGCCAGCGGGCCGGAGAACTCGATGGCGATGGCAAGGCCCAGCGGGATGGTCCGGAGCGACAGGTAGAACAGCAGATTCATCGCGCCCAGCACCGTGCCGTAGAGCACCAGTGACCGGGCATCGGCGAAGCTCAGTCGCAGGCGCCACGGCCGCCACAGGAGAACCAGCATCACCGCCGACAGGCCGACGCGGAGCGTGGTGGTGCCCTCGGCACCGAGCATCGGGAACAGGCGCTTGGCGAAGGACGTGCCCACACTCAGCGAGACGATGCTGCCAAGGAGGGCACCCACCGGCAGCAGGGTCTCGGCGAGAACGCCCTGTGCTGCCATGGGCCCGCGAATGGTCGGGGACATGGCGCGCTTCAAGGCGTCGGCGGCAGGATCAGTGCGCGCCGCGCCTCCAGCGCCTGCCACAGCAGCAGGGCAGGGAGGCCGAGAACCACATCGGGAACGCGCTTGATCAGCGAAAGGGCGAGCGCGGTGCCGGCATCGATGCCGAACAGGCTGCCCAGGAGGACGAAGCCACCCTCCTGCACGCCGAGCCCGCTTGGAATGGGGAAAGCGGCGGACTTGATCGCCTGGCTTAGCGCCTCAATGACCATGACCTCGGCGAAACCGACATTCGGCACGCCGATGCACGCCAAAGCAATCCAGATCTCGACGGCGCCTAGCATCCAGGCCACGAGATGCAGAAGCACGGAGACGGCGAGCCGCCCACTCCGGTTCGCGCCCCAGATCGCATCGAGAGCGTCGTAGACGCTGCCTCCCGTCTGCTTCGTCACGCCATCTTGTCCGCGGAACGTCCTGCGCAGGCGGTCGATGGCCTTTCCTGCCACAGTCCGCGCTGCGGCGCTGCGTTGTACCAGCAGGAAAGCGGTGAGCAGCAGTGCGGTGACGCCCAGCACGCGCAAGACCCAGGTCGCGAGGCCCTGAGCCGAGTCCCCTCCAACCTGCAGCAGAAGCACTACCCCGCCCAAAGCGAAGAGCGCCTGGGTGCCCGCCTGGAACAACATATCGACCAGGATCGATCCAGCCGCGAGGGTCCCCGTCGCGCCCCAGAAGGTGAGCAGGCGGCCACCGACGACATCACCTCCGATCGAGGCGACCGGCAGCAGCACGTTGATACCCTCGCGGACGAATCTCAACAGGACGAAGGCGCCGGTCTTTGCTTGTCCGAGACCGGCGATGCCCCGCAGGATCTGGGCCCAGGCCAGCCCGCACAGGAGGATGATGACCACGCGAACCAGCACGATGCTCACGAGACCCACCGCTCCCACGCGCCCGAAGGCGTCTGTGACGGACCCGAGATCGTTTGTTGCGATCAGCCAGACCCCGAGTCCAAGTCCCAGCAGGGTTCCAACGAGGGGTAGGCGACGCACCACGCTACGGCCGAGACTTGTCATTCGCGAGTCTCCTGCGGGCGAAAGTGCTTCCGCAGATGACGGCTCAGGCATGAGGTCGGTCAAGTGTCGTCCGCTCCAAGCCATACTTCCCCGGGGCCGCAATGCAGGTGACGAAACTCGCCCAACCTGAATCTACCGACCCGAATTCGATCGATCCGCCCCCAGCGCTCGGCGGACTTTGGGGACGAAATCGGGGAACAGTGCATCAACCGATTCAGCTGCCGAGGCGGTTGGATCGAGAAGATTAATCCGCTGTTTTACCAAGCTCCCCGTCGTCGCGACAGCCATCAACCGTTTTGGACAGGGACCAAGGCAGCCGGTTTCGACGATGCGGAGCTTGCCAACCGTGGTTCGACCCTTCAGCTCACGCTTCAGAAGTTTCCGTAACGAACCCTTTTTCAAACTCTGACGCTTGACGCATTTGCTGCAGACCAGAACCAACTCCGAAAATCCGGCCCTGGCCAAGCGTAACCGTACCGGGTGCGCTTCCACCTCATTCTTGCTGTTCATTCACCCACCGGTTTATCGAGCGATCGAGGTCTACTGGTACCGTCACCGAGGGTGCAACGGATGATGGGGCGCCTTAAAAAGGGCCGAAAACCGCAACATGCCAAAACACAACGGCAGAGTGTCGAGAGGGCTCCGAAGGCGTGACCATATGCATCGTCGTCTGGCTTCGTCAGGATGACTGCCCTTGATGGGAAGTCCACAGCTAGCCCGCATCGAGCCGAGTTCCGGGAACCTAGAAGCATGAGCGTCGACGAGGTCAAGCAGAGGGACCGGGTGCGCGGGGTCATCGACGTCGCACTGAATTCGGTACCGGATCTGCGGCGCGACGCAGAAACCGTCGCTCCGGTCACGCCAAGCCGCGTCCCGGCCCTATTGAAACGGGCACAGGAGCAGCTCGACTGGCGGCGCCTGCCTGGGATTCGCCCTCCATCGGCAACGCCGAAGAACCTGATAGGCGGTCTCCTCCGTCAATTCGGTTTTTTCGTTCTTCTGCCGACAGCCATCGCAGGGCTCTATCTTTTCGTTTTCGCCTCGGATCAGTACATCGCCACCGCCCAGTTTGCCGTGCGCGGCAATGTCGAGCCGATGGACGAAAGCCCGGGCGGGCAATTCTCCGACTTGATGATGAAGCATAACAGCCAGGATAGCTTCATCATCCGAGATTACATCGATAGCCAAGCAATCGTTTCAAAGGCGGAGCAGCATCTCAAAGTCTCGGAGATGTTCTCTCGGAGCATTGCAGATTTCTGGGAACGCTACCGGCCGGGGCAACCGATCGAGGAGTTGGTCAAGTACTGGCGCCACCATGTGACGACACGGATCGAGGTGCTATCCGGCATCATCACCTTGAACGTACGTGCCTTCACGCCCGAGGACGCTCTGACCATCAATCGCGAAGTGGTGGCGCGCAGCGAAGCCCTGATCAACGACATATCGCGGCGCGCTCAAGGTGACATGGTCAAGCATGCCGAGATCGAAGCGGCGAAGGCGCAGGAGCGGCTGCGCAACGCCCATCTGGCTCTCCAGGTCTTCCGAAACCGCTGGGGGATTATCGATCCCGCCAAGGCGGCAGAATCGACGCTGACCACGATCGCGTTGCTGCGCAAGGATCGGATCAAGGCCGAGTCCGACCTCGTTGTGCTGCGCGGCTCAAACCTCGACGAGAAATCGCGCAGCATTCAGAATCTGGTTTCCGGCATCAGCGCTTTGGATCAGCAGATCAAGAAACTGACCGACCAACTCACCACCGAGGGGTTGTCCGGCTCGGATCCGAGCACGAACATGACGCGCGCGTTGCTGGAATACGAGGGCCTGCAGGTCGAGCGCACCATCGCGACGAAGCTCAATGAATCTGCGAACCTGATGGTCGATCGGGCCAGAATCGCTGCCGGCAAGCAGCAGATCTACCTAGCGACATTCGTCGAGCCCTCTTTGCCGACCTACTCTGAGTATCCGCAGCGTGGGTACAGCCTGATGGTGGTGTTCTTCGGCTTCCTGGTCGTCTGGAGTTCACTGGCGTTGATCCTGGCCGGTATCAACGACCAACGCCTCTGACGCCGCCCCAGCGGCGTTGGTATGGACCTGCCGCAACCGCCAGTTTTTCCAAGCCATGGGGTTCCTTCAGACCGTATGTCGGACTTCAACGATCTCATTGCCCGGGCGGTCAATCCCGCGATGTCCCGCTCGGAACGCGAGGCAGTCTACAGCGTCGTCAAAGAGGCGGTCGAGCGTCTCCAGGCGCGGGACGGCCTCACTGCGGACGATCCCCGGACTGCCCTTCAGCAGCATCTGGTCCAGGAGACGATCCGCGATGTCGAGGCCGAAATCGCGCGCTTCGTCGCCTTGGAAAAGTTGGAGCGCGCCCATGCCGTCCAGATGGCGTCCGAGCAGGCTTACGGTGATCGCTGAGCGCGACCGTGCGGTAAGCAGTGCATTCCGCTGGAAGATCGATCAGCCGTAGGCGGCGACAGCCCTGACGTTGCCGGGTTCTGCAACCGCCATGCCGGCATCGACGTACTCGTTGAGCTTGTTGCGCAGCGTCCGGATCGAGATACCCAAAATGGTCGCAGCATGCGTCCGGTTGCCGAGACAGTGATCCAGGGTATCGAGAATCAGATCGCGCTCCACCTGGGCCACAGTCTGTCCAACGAGACCGCGGGTCGCAGCCTCGGCCACTCGGGCTGCCCGCTCGGCCGGACCTGCAGAGACCGGCGCGATACTGTCCCCTTCGGGGGTTAGAATCGCATCGTGACCGATCTCGGATCCAGACGCGAGCAGCACGGCTCGATGAAGAGTATTCTCGAGTTCGCGCACGTTGCCGCGCCAAGGATTGGCCCGGACGAGGCTCTGCGCCGCCTGACTGAGCGGGCGCATCGGCAGTCCATTCACGTCGGCGTATTTTCGAGCGAAGTGAGCGGCGAGTTCAAGGATATCGGCCGGGCGTTCCCTTAGGGCCGGTAGGCGGAGATGTACGACGTTCAGCCGGTAGTACAGATCCTCGCGGAATGTGCCCTTGCGGACCTCTTCCACCAAATTGCGATTGGAGGTCGCAAGGACGCGGATGTCGACTTTCACCGGTGCGGTTCCACCGACCCGATCGATCACGCGCTCCTGGAGGGCGCGCAGCAGTTTCGACTGCAGGCGCACATCCATCTCGGAGATTTCGTCGAGCAGCAACGTTCCGCCGTTGGCTTCCTCAAATCGGCCGATTCGACGCGCGATGGCGCCCGTGAACGCCCCTTTCTCGTGGCCGAACAACTCGGATTCGAGCAGTGCTTCCGGAATGGCTGCGCAATTGACGGAGACGAACGGGCGGTTGGCCCGGTTCGACTTTCCGTGGACGTGGCGGGCCAACACCTCCTTGCCGGTGCCGCTTTCGCCGGTGATCAGCACCGACGCTTCGGAGCGAGCCACCTGCTCGGCGAGTTTGACCACCTTCTCCATGGACGCGTCGCGCCACACAAAGGCACGGCCATCTTCGGATACCGCCTGGAGCACTGCCGCGATCATGTCGGGGTCGGGAGGCAGGGGAATGTACTCGCGAGCCCCAGCTTGGATCGCCGCAACGGCGGCCTTGGCATCGGTGGCGACACCGCAGGCGATGACTGGCGTGCGGATACGCTCGTCGGTCAACGCGGTGACAAGATCGCGGATCGCCAAGCCGACATCGATCATGATGAGGTCGGCGCCCTTGGAGCGGAGAACGGCCAGGCCCTGCGTCAGGCTCTCGGCGTTGGTCACGGACGCACCGCGGTTCATGGCGATCTTCGACGCCGTGATCAGTTCGCTGTTCAGGCGTCCGATGATGAGAAGCCGCATGGCCCATGGTCTCCGTCAGATTTGGCTTCGCGCGGGTGCGCGGCGGCCGGAAAGGTGAGAAGGTTCAGTGATCGCTCTTGATAATCTCGGTCATCGTAACGCCAAGTCGGTCTTCGACGAGGACGACCTCACCACGCGCCACGAGGCGATTGTTCACGAAAATGTCGATGGCTTCGCCGACCTTTCGGTCGAGTTCCAGCACGGCGCCGGGTTGGAGTCGGAGCAGATCTCCGATCGGCATGCGGGAGGATCCGAGAACCGCGGAGACGACCACTGGCACGTCGAAGACCTGCTCCAGGTCCGCAGCGCTCTTCGGGGTCGTTGGGGCCTCGCGGATCGACTCGGTCCCGAGCCCGTCGAAGGACGCATCGCCGCTATTGAGTTGGGGAAGGCTGAAATCGTCGGACATGCTGGCTCTTCCTGATCCGGTGTCGGGTTAGGCGGGGATGCCAATGGCGGAGAGCACGGCGGCCTCGATGCGGGCGCGGTCTCTCACCACACCACCATCGGCCCATTCCATGCGCGCGTCGCCCGGTGCGAGATCGGGCTCGCCGAGCACGACGAGACGGCCCTCGAAGCCGCGCTCGCGCGCCAGTCTCTTCACAAGAGCCTCAGAGTCATCGACGAGACTCTCGTGAACCCGGACCACTAGGTGAGGCACGCCGCGCAGGTGCTGGAGCGCGGCGCGGGCGGCGTCGCCGATTGCCGCTAGGGGCTGAGCATCAAGGGCCTCGCCGGCGATCTTGCGGGCAAGGGCGACCGCGAAGTCCATCGCTTCGTCCTCACGCGACAGGTCACGTGCATCCGATTGCCCGATCAGGCCGGCGGCTGCGAGCCCCAGTCGGGTGATCGCGTCCGACAGGCGCGCCTGGATCTGCTGTTCGGCCATGGCCTGCCCTTCGCGAAGTCCGCGCGCATAGCCCTCGGCCTCGGCGCGCGCGACGGTCTCCGCCAGAGCGGCCGCCTCCTTGACGGTGGCAGGGTTGTCCGGGCGGGGACGGAAATCGGTGTCGAAGAGGAAGCGACGTGCGTTCAATAGACCAGTTCCTCCTCACCGCTCGACTTGGCGATCATGATCTCGCCCTTCTCCGCCAATTCCTTGGCGAGTTCGGTCATCTTGGCCTGCGCCTCATCCACGTCCTTAAGCCGGATCGGGCCGAGCGAACCCATCTCGTCGGTGATGTTCTTCGCCGCACGGGTGGACATGTTTTTGAGGAAGAAAGTGCGCACCCGCTCGTCGGCCCCCTTGAGGGCCCGGCACAGCGTCTCGTTATCGACCTTGCGCAGGAGGGTCTGAACGCTTCCGGCATCGAGCTTGAGCAGATCCTCGAAGGTGAACATCAGCTGGCGAATCTTCTTGGCCGACCCGCGATTGGCCTGGTCGAGGGCCGTCAGGAAGCGACCCTCGGTCTGGCGGTCGAACGCGTTGAACACGTCGGCCATCAGCTCGTGCGCGTCTCGACGGGTGGTCTGCGCGATCGTCGAGACAAATTCGACGCGAAGGGTTTCCTCGATGTGCCGCAGCGCCTCCTTCTGCACCGTTTCCATGCGGAGCATCCGGTTGAGAACGTCGATGGCGAATTCCTCGGGCAGAATGGTCAGAACCTTGGCGGCGTAGTCGGAGCGCACCTTCGAAAGGACGACCGCGACGGTCTGCGGGTACTCGTTCCGTAGGAAAGAGGCGAGGATTTCGGGGTCGATCTGCGTGAGGCTTGCCCAGACCCGCTTCCCCGAAGCGCCCTTGATCTCTGCCATGATCGCCGAGACCTGCTCGGTCGGAAAAATCTTCAGAAGCAGCGATTCGGTGCGCTCGAAATTCGACGTGATTCCGCCGCCGGAGGACAGACGCGAGACGAAGTCGACGATGAGCTTCTCGACGGTCTCGGCCTCCAGCGAGCCGAGCTGCACCATGGCGTGCGAGACGAGCTTGACCTCGTCCTCGTCGAGCATCTGCCAGATCGGTGCGCCTTCGCTTTCCCCCAGCAAAAGCAGAAGAGCAGCGGCGCGCTGAGCCCCGGTCATGCCCGGGAAGCCGCCGCCGTTACCGCTGCCGAGCTTGGCGAGTTCCGCCTGAAGGTTCAGTCCCGAGGCCATAGCCTCACCTCCTCACCGGGTGATGCAGGGAATGGTTTCCAGCCGCAATCGACATCAGGTCTCGTGGATCCAGTTGCGGAGCACTTCCACGGTCTCGCTCGGGCTGGCGCGAACCATGTCGACGACACGCTGGACCGTCTCAGCCTGTACCTTGCCGTTCAACTGCGCAAAATCGACGAGCCGCGCAGTGGTATTCTCGGGCGGCACCATCAGAGCTTCGGCGACCGCGGCTCCGGCGCCCGACGCGATCGCGATCTGGATCGGCTCCGAGGCCAGGACCTTCTTCAGCAGGGGGCGCACGACCGCCATCAGGACAATCAGCGTCAGCATGCTGAGAACAGCCAGCTCGACGATCCGCATGATCTCCTCTTTGGACGGGGATAGCAGCGACTGAACCAAGCTTGGCTCGGCGAACTCAACCTGTGTCGGGGTCTCTGCAAACCGAAGGTTCATCACCTCCACCTGATCGCCGCGGGCTTTGTCGTAGCCGATGGCCGACCGGACCAGGGCAGCGATGCGATCGACCTCATCGGCCGGGCGCGGCTGGTAGACCGGCTTGCCATCCGATCCCGGGACGTAGGCTCCGTCGACCACCACCGCAACCGAGAGCCGCTTGACCCTTCCGCCCTCGGCAATCTCGGTTTTGGTGACGCGGGAGATCTCGTAGTTCGTGGTCTCCTCATTCTTGTTCGTAGAATCTTTCGGGGTCGGAGCCGGCCCCGGCTGATTGGCACCGGGAAGCTCGTTGCCCACCGTGACCGCGCCTTCGGAGCCACTCGTGATCGAAATCTCGCTGCGTGTCTGGGTAGAGCGCATCACGCGGCTCTCGGGATCGAAGCTTTCCGAACGACTTTCGATCCGGTTGAGGTCGAGTTCGGCGCTGACCTGGATGCGAGCGCGGCCGGCCCCGACGATTCCGGCGACGATCTCCTCAATCTGCGAGCGCAGGCGGCGCTCGATGCCGACCTGCTTCTCCTCCATGCCGGCACCGGCATCGGCCTCGGTGCCGCGTGCACCGTCGGCCAGAAGACGCCCGCGCTCGTCGACGATGGACACGCGTTCCGGCTTCAGGCCCTCCACCGCAGAGGCCACGAGGTGGCGGATAGCCCGGACTTGGGAGGGGTCGAGATCTCCCATCAGCTTGAGGACGATGGCGGCGCTCGGTGTTTCACGATCGCGCTCAAACAGGCGACGCTCGGGGATCACGAGGTGAACACGGGCGGCCTGGACCCGAGCGATGGCCCGAATAGAGCGGGACAGCTCGCCTTCCAGGGCCCGAAGGTGGTTCACGTTCTGAACGAAGTTGGTGGACGAGAAGGCATCGCCCTTATCGAAGATCTCGTAGCCGACGCCGGCGGCGCCCGGAAGGCCCTTACCGGCGAGGTCCATGCGCAGGCGGGGAAGGTCGGCGCGGGGCGCCAGGATGGTCTGACCGGCGTCGCCGCGGGTTTCGTATTTGATGCCGCGTGCGTCGAGGTCACGGATCACGGCCGAAGAGTCCGACATCGACAGGTCGGCGAAGAGCACGCCCATGTCGGGCTTGGAGACGCGCAGGATCACGAAGGCGAAGAAACCGATCAGCGTCATCGTGACGGCGGCCATGGCGGCGAGACGCGCCGGGCCTAACTTGGTCACGAGGTCGAGGACCGGTTTCACGAAGCGACGTACCCACACGAGACGCGGCACCGGACTCCCGGCACCTACTAGGCAAAATTTGCCTGGGTCGTGGTTACCGCGAAGTTAACGTTCCGTGAGGAAGGACGGGTGGTCCTATGATGGAGGACAGGTAGTCCTATAGAGGTCCCCAGAGACGCGAAAGCCGCGCCCGGATGAGGAGACGCGGCTTCCGGGTTCGGATAAGACAGACGGGATTGACGCAAATCCCGGCAGTCGGCGACTCAGTGACGGTAGTGCTGGATGCGCGTCGTGCGCAGGCCGGCCAAACCGTGTTGATCGATGGAGAATTGCCAGCTCAGGAACTCCTCGGTGGTGAGGGTGTAGCGCTGGCAGGCCTCCTCAAGGCTGAGCAATCCGCCTCTCACGGCGGCGACCACTTCGGCCTTGCGACGGATGACCCATCGCCGCGTGGTGGTCGGCGGAAGGTCCGCAATGGTTAACGGACTTCCATCAGGCCCGATCACGTACTTCACTCTCGGGCGGCTTGGTTCGGTCATGATACGCTCTACAACTCGACTGACCTGTCGAGATTGGAAGCTACTTGTGGCCGCTTAAGATATCTTGAAGCGGATCGCTCGCATTGGATTCGCCTGGTTCGTCATGTGGACAACTTCGCGCCGATGTCCTGAACCGCCGACACCGGGACCTTCGATTTGCCGACGAGAAGCACCGGTTCGGACCCGCTGAGATCGATGCTCGACACCGTTCCCTTGACCTTGGTGTCGACCACGATCTTGGTGCCGGTGACGTCGACCGCATCCACTTTGATCGAGTAGGTTCCGTTCGGCGAGGTGAACCCGCTCGACGAGCGCCCATCCCAGGTGAAGGACTGGGCGCCCTCCGCGAGGGCCTTGGTCTGAGTCGCCACCACGTTGCCCTTGGCGTCGCTGATCGTCATCGTGGCCTGCTTGGCGGCCCGTTGGGGCGTCAGCGTCCATTGGGCGGCACCGTCCTTGAGCGTGGTGGTCTTACCGTCCGCCGTGATCGTCTGGCCGATGAAGCCGGTCGCCGACGCCGCGCTCGATGACTTGGCGTTGGTGAGGATCGCGTCGAGCCGGTCGTTCGACTTCAGCTGCTGCTCGACGCCGGCATATTGCACCAGCTGTTGGGTGAACTGGTTGGTGTCCATCGGGTCGAGGGGGTTCTGGTTCTTGAGCTGCGTCGTCAGCAGCGTCAGGAACTGGGTGAAATTGCCCGCCAGTTCCTGCTGTGAGGTCTTGGTGGTGCCTTTCGCGTTCGCCGCGCTGGCGGCGCCTGTGATGCCTGAAGCCATGGTTCGGTTCCTCAGATACGGATGTCGATGCCGAGGAGGGCGCCGTAGCGGCGCATCGGAACGGCGGTGAGGGATGGGATGACGTCGGAGGCGTGGGAGCCGGCGCGCGCAGAGCCGTGCCGGTCCGAGGCGCCCCCGTCGGCGCCGGAGCCGTTCGACTGTCCGCTGGCGGCTCCATCGCCCCTCAGGGACAGGTTGATGCTTCCGTCGCCCGCGCTGAGACCGGCCTGGGCCAGCGCCTGCTGGAGATTGGCGGCATCGCGCTGGAGCAGCGCCAGGGTTTCCGGCCGATCGACGACAAGGTGGGCCTGAACCGCCCCGGTCGCCTTGTCGATGTCGAGGTTCACGTCGATGCGGCCGAGATCCTTCGGGTCGAGGCGGATTTCGAATTGATTGCTGCCGGCCAGGGATCGCAGGCCGATTGTCATCGGGACTGCGCCGAGAGGCACCGGTGCCGAGGCCTGGGCACTCGCCGGATTCTGGGCCGTCGGCTCCGCGCCTTTGGCAGCGGCGGGAGCGGGGTTCACCACGGAAGAGGGCGCCAAGTCGGTCCGTGCCGTCGCATCCGGAGCGGGGCCCAGAGCCTCGGCAAAGGCGCCCTCGGCCTTGGCGAAAGGCTGGTCGCCAGCCTCCGAGCCGTCATTTCCCGCGGCTACCTTCAGAGCCGGCAATCCGGCGGGGGCTGACGCGTCCGGATTCACCACAGGCGTCGTGCGGGCCTCCACCGAACCGGCAATATCGTCACCGGCCTTCGAAAGATCACTCGGCTTCCCAGACCCGCTCTGGGCTGCACCTGCGCCTAGGGCTGCAGCCACCTGCATTGCAGGCGGAGGAGCAACGGCCGGCGCAAGAACCATCTGCGCCGCGCCCAGCACCGCTTCCTTCGTCTCGTCTTCGGAGGCCCTACCATCCTCGGGGATCGCCTTGCCGTCGTCAGAGGCCGCATCCGCGTTGGATGTTTCGTCCGATGATCCGGCTGCCCCTGGGGGGGGCGTACCCACCGTTTCGGCAGTTTCCTGGCGGTCAGCGGTGGACACCCGGTCCCGAACCTGCGGGGCAGCGGCCCGCTGGCGCGCCTCCGGGGTCGACCGAGCGCTCTTCGCCCTTTCAGCCCTCTCGGCCTTTGCCGCGTCGTCCTGCTTTGCATCATGCCGGTCCTGCGCCGCTCGACGTGCGGCATCGGCGCGGTCCGACGCCACTCGGTCATTCCGAGTCGCCGCCGCCGCGTAGTCGACCCGGGGTCGCGGTGCCGCCGAACGCAGGTTGGACGAAGCGTCGCGGGACGCCGCGTCCGATGCCTCGATGCGGAAGCTGGCAAGGTTTGCCCCCGGCGACGGAACCGTTCCGGTCGGGGCTGGCCGCCGCGCCAGGGAACTCCGGTCGATTGGCGAGACAGGCATGGGTCGCTTACTCCTCGGCTCCGACAGAGCAAGGCGCAGGCCAGGAAATTTTTGATCTAAGAGACTGTGATTGATTGGGAATTTTGATCGACTGTCGAGCTGATGGAAACGCGGGTCGGCAATTTCTGCCTGAGGGCCGGCAGCTTTCACCCCTCTGAGGGCCTACCCTTGCCTTGTCCCGCTTGACCTATCTCCCTGGAACTCCCGGGCGAGGATCGCTATAGACTCACGCGCGGGACCGGACCGGTCCTCACCGGCAAACCCTGGCGCGATGAATTCCCTCGATCTTCCCAAGGCTCCGCACGAGACGCGCGTCGTCGTCGCCATGTCCGGCGGCGTCGATTCCTCCGTCGTGGCCGGTCTCCTGAAGCGGCAGGGCTACGACGTCGTCGGCATCACGCTTCAGCTCTACGATCATGGCGCCGCCACCCATCGGAAAGGCGCCTGCTGCGCCGGCCAGGACATCCATGATGCCCGCCGCGTGGCAGAGGCTCTTGAGATCCCGCATTATGTTCTCGACTACGAGGACCGTTTCCGCGAATCCGTGATCGATCGCTTTGCCGAAAGCTACCTCGCCGGGGAGACGCCGATCCCCTGCGTCGAGTGCAATCGCTCGATCAAGTTCCGCGATTTGTTACGCACTGCCCGCGACCTGGAAGCCGATTGCCTCGCGACCGGGCATTACGTGGCGAGCCGCCCGGAGGCTTCCGGTGGCCGCGGCCTCTACCGCGCCCTCGATCCGGCGCGGGACCAGAGCTACTTCCTCTACGCCACCACGGCGGAGCAACTCGACTTCCTCCGTTTCCCCCTGGGGGAACTGCCGAAGGACGAGACCCGGCGCCTCGCCCGTGACCTTGGCCTTGCGGTCGCCGAAAAAGCTGACAGTCAGGACATCTGCTTCGTTCCGCAGGGACGCTACGCCGATGTGATCGCCCGGCTGCGGCCGGACGCGGCCCGCGCCGGCGAGATCGTCGATCTCGGAGGGCAGGTGCTCGGCCGGCACGAGGGCATCATCCACTACACCGTCGGCCAGCGACGGGGCCTGCGCCTCGCGGTCGGCGAACCGCTCTACGTCATTCGCCTCGAGCCCGACAGCGCCCGTGTTGTGGTCGGTCCACGCTCGGCCCTGGCCACCAGCCGAATTCGGATCACCGACCTGAACTGGCTCGGCGGCGACGAAGCTTTCGAGGGCCTGCCCGTGGCGGTGCGGGTGCGCTCCACCCGCGAACCCCGCCCGGCGCTTCTCACCCGTGATCCCACCGACCATTCGGCCGAGATCGTCCTGGCGACGCCCGAGGACGGCGTCTCGCCCGGACAGGCCTGCGTGATCTACGCCGACGACGGCCCACGCGCCCGCGTCCTCGGCGGTGGCACCATTCGGCGTATCGACGCGTTGGCGACCGGCACGGCCCAAGCCGCCTGAGCGAGAGCCGCGTGATCATAAGCCCCGCCATCGGCGCGGGCGAACCCCGATCCCCTAACAGGACGACGAGACTGACATGCTGAGCGAGCCGCGGGAGGCTGGTCCGAGCACCGCCCTGATGCGCAAGGCCTATGCCCGCTGGGCACCGGTCTACGATGTCATCTACGACAAGCTGACGGAGCCGGCGGCGCGCGACGCGGTGAACGCGGCGGTGGCTTGCGGTCCACGCATCCTGGAGGCGGGCGTCGGTACCGGCCTGTCCCTCGGCTATTACCCGCCCACCAGCTTCGTCTGCGGCGTCGACCTGTCCGAGGACATGCTGAAGCGGGCGCGCGCCAAGGTGCTGCGTCGCAGCCTGCGCCACGTGCACGGGCTCCAGGTGATGGATGTGTGCCGCCTCGGCTACGCCGACAAATCCTTCGACGCGGTGGTGGCGCAATTCCTCATCACCCTCGTGCCGGACCCTGAGGCGGCGCTTTCCGAGTTTCTGCGCGTGGTCCGGCCCGGTGGCGAGATCGTGCTGGCCAACCATTTCGGCCAGACCGCCGGTCCGGTGGCCAAGGTCGAGGAGATCGTGGCCCCGCTCTGCACCAAGATCGGCTGGTCCTCGGCGTTCAAATCGACTCGGATCGAAGCCTGGGCTCGAGCCAATGGCGTCGAATTCATCGGTGTCTCGCCGACCTTCCCCGGCGGATTTTTCAAGATCCTCCGGATGCGCAAGCCCGGGTGAGCGAGCCGCTCGCCCGCCCACCGGCATCGACGCGGACGAAACGTCTCTTCCGCTGGATACCGTTGCTGCTCCTCGTCGGTGCCTCTCTCGCCGTTCTTGTCTCGGGTGCTTCGCATCTCCTCAGCCTCGATCGGCTGCTCGCCTCGCGCGCCTGGCTCAACGCGTGGGTGGCGGAAGATCCATTCCGCGCGATGGTGGCGGCCTACTGCGTCTATGTCGGCGCGGTCGTGGTCTCCGTGCCCGCCTCGCTGTTCCTGACGATGCTGTGCGGATTTCTCTTCGGCATCGTGCCGGGCGCGCTCATCGCCCTGGCCGCCGCCACCACCGGGGCCGCCATCGTCTTTACCATCGGGCGCGGACCCGCTTCCGATCTGCTACTACGGCGGGCCGGCCCACGTCTCGCCAGCTTGGCGGCGGGATTTCGCGAGGACGCTTTCGGCTACATCGCCTTCTTGCGGCTGCTGCCGATCTTTCCGTTCTGGATGACCAATCTGGCACCGGCCGCCTTCGGCGTGAAGCGCAGCACCTTCGTGCTGGCGACCCTTGTGGGCCTGCTGCCCGGCGCCTTCATCTATGCCTCGACCGGAGCGGCCATCGAGGATGTCGTCGCCGTCCATGAGACGGCGAAGACCGCCTGCCTCGCGGCGCAGGGGCTTGATTGCGACAATGCCCTCACGCTGCGAGCCCTTGTCACTCCCAAGATGGTCGCCGGTCTGGCCGCCTTGGCCGCCTTCGCCCTCGTCTCGGTAGTCCTACGACGCCGACTGACCCGTCGTCAGCCTTAATTTCTGATCGAATTTAGCCATGTACCTGATCTAAAGAGTTCGGGAGCTGGACGCAGCCTTCGACGATTCGGAGCGTTGGCACGGCAATCACGCGCCGAGCCTTCGCCCTGAAAACGCCGCTGGATGGTCCTCCAGATCGAATTCACGCCGTTGCACGTCGCGCCACAGGACACCGGAAACGCAAAGTGCCGAGATGGGTGTGACGTCGCGCGTCGAATTCCAGCAGCAGGTCACATCCGTCGAGCCGACGTCGTCGCGCGGGCTCGGGCGTCACCTTGGGCTATCCGGGCGGCTGTTCCTGCTCACCGTGGCCTTCGTGGCCCTGATCGAAGTGCTGATCTACGTCCCGACGGTGTCGAACTACCGCCGGATGTGGCTCTCTGACCGGATCGCCGCAGCCCAGGTCGCGGCCCTGGTGCTGGACGCCGCTCCGGACCAGCAGGTCTCCGAGGGCCTGTCCCAGCGCCTCCTGGCCGGCGCGGGTGCTCGTGCCATCGCGGTTCGGGGCAATGGCGCCCGACGTCTGCTGTCGATCGAGATGGTGCCGGACACCGTGTCCGAAATCATCGATCTGCGTGAGGATCATTGGATCGCGTCGATCCGCGGCATCGCCCGGACCCTTCTGGCCGAAACACCACACCCGATTCGGGTCATCGGACATGGACGGGACGGCTTCGATCTCGTCGAGATCCTGATGGATCCGGGGCCATTCCGTGAGGCGGTGGCAGACTTCGCCATTCGCCTCGCCCTGTCATCCCTGGCCATCGCGGCGGCTGTGGCGGGGTTGATCTTCCTCGTGCTCCAGCGCGCGATCGTTCGGCCGGTCGGCCGCCTCGTGCGCAACATCACCGACTTCGCCGAGAACCCCGAGGCGATCGATGGCGTCATCGTGCCCTCTCGCCGGACGGACGAGATTGGACAGGCGGAAATCGCCCTGGCCCGGATGGAAACTGCGCTCGCGGGCGAGCTCCGTGAGAAGCGGCGCTTGGCCGGGCTCGGTCTCTCGGTGAGCAAAATCAACCACGAACTGCGCAATCTGCTGACCACCGCGCAGTTGCTCAGCGACCGACTGGATGGCGTCACCGATCCGGTCGTTCAGCGCGTGGCCCCGCGCCTCGTGGCGACCCTGGATCGGGCGATCCGCTTCTGCGAGGAAACCCTGGCGTATGGCCGGACCTCGGAGCGCAAGCCGAACCGGCGCACGGTTCCGCTGGCTGCGCTGTTCTCGGAACAGGCCGACCTCGCCGGACGCGGCCGCGATTCAAAGATCGCCATTCACGAGATCTGCCCGGGCGATCTCAAGATCTTCGTCGACCCGGATCAGTTCTCACGGGCGCTCGCCAACATCGTGCGGAACGCAGTCCAGGCGCTGAGCCCTTCGGCCAATGGGGCGGAGGCTTCGGTTCGCGACAATCCTGCGATCACCATCGAGGCCAAGCGTGTCGGCGCGGCGGGATCTGGCGAGACCACGATCCTCGTGGCCGATAACGGCCCGGGTCTTCCGGCGCGTGCTCGCGAACACCTGTTCAGCCCGTTCAAGGGGTCGTCGCGCTCAGGCGGAACCGGTCTCGGCCTCGCTATCGCATTCGAGCTGGTCGAGCTGAACGGGGGACGCTTGACCCTCGACGAGACCGCGTGTGGAACCTGCTTCCGCATCACCATCCCGGACGCCGCCGGCGGGTGAGCCGCGGCGGGTTTTGGGAGAGGGAGGCTACTCCGCCGCCGCGAGCGTCAGGCCCGGAACGGTGATGCCGATGTCGCGCAGCAGCTCGGCATCGGAATCGGTCTCGTTGTTGGCCGTGGTCAACAGGCGCTCGCCGTAGAAGATCGAGTTGGCGCCGGCGAGGAAGCACAGGAACTGTGCCTCGCGGGTCAGGCCCTTGCGCCCGGCGCTCAGCCGCACGCGGGCGCGCGGCATGACGATGCGTGCGGTGGCGCACATCCGAACGAGATCGAGGGGATCAACGGCCGGACGATCTTCCAAAGGCGTACCCTCCACCGCCACCAGGGCATTGATCGGAACGCTTTCCGGATGCGGCGCATGGTTCGCCAGCACCTGAAGCATGCTCGCCCGGTCCTTGACGCCCTCGCCCATGCCGACGATGCCGCCGCAGCAGACGCCGATACCGGCGTCGCGCACGTGCTGCAGGGTGGTCAGGCGGTCTTCGTAGGTGCGGGTCGAGATGATGTCGCCGTAGAATTCGGGTCCGGTGTCGAGGTTGTGATTGTAGGAGGTGAGCCCGGCCTCCGCGAGGCGCTCGGCCTGCGTCGGCGAGAGCATACCCAGCGTCACGCAGGCTTCCATGCCGAGGCCGCGCACGCCGCGCACCATCGCCAGCACGGCATCGAATTCCGGGCCGTCCTTGGGCTGGCGCCAGGCCGCGCCCATGCAGAAGCGGTGAGCGCCGGCGGCCTTCGCCTCCGCCGCTTCGCGCAGCACCGCATCCACCGGCATCAGGCGCTCGCGGGCCATCCCGGTGCCCTTGTGGTGGGCCGATTGCGGGCAATAGGCGCAATCCTCGGGGCAGCCGCCGGTCTTGATCGACAGGAGGCTGGCGCGCTGGATGTCGGCGGGATCGTTGTGGGCGCGGTGAACCTGCGCCGCCCGGAACACGAGATCGAGGAGCGGCAGATCGTGGATCGCCTGAATCTCGGCCACCGTCCAGTCGTGACGGATGGCCGAGGTTTCGGCGGCCGGGAAGGGGGCGAGGGGGGCCAGAGCGTCGGTCATATGCCCAGAAGGCGAATCCTGGCCGGAAAATCAAGCCGGCCGCGCATTCAGTGGGTTGGCTCGCCGGCCGCCACCTTGGCGGTCCAGTCGTCGAAGGCGATGATCTCCTGTCGCTGCTCGCCGAGACCGTCGATGCCGAGGGTCACCACGTCGCCGTTGCGCAGGAAGCGGGGTGGCTTGCGCGCCATGCCGACACCGGGCGGCGTGCCCGTGGTGATGATGTCACCGGGCTCCAGCATCATGAAGTGCGAGACGTAAGCGACGAGCTGGGCAGGATCGAAGATCATCGTGGCGGTCGAGCCGGTCTGCATGCGGGTGCCGTTGAGGTCGAGCCACAGACCGAGCCGCTTGAGGTCGGGGATCTCGTCCAGCGTGACGAGCCAGGGGCCGAGGGGACCGAAGGTCGGGCAACCCTTGCCCTTCGTCCAGGTCCCGCCGCGCTCCATCTGATATTCGCGCTCCGACACGTCGTTGCAGATGCAGGCGCCGGCCACGTAGGACAGGGCCTCGTTGGCGTGGACGTAGGAGGCGCGGGCGCCGATCACCAGCGCCAGTTCCACCTCCCAATCGGTCTTGGCCGAGCCCTTGGGCAGGATCACCCGGTCGTTGGCCCCTGCCAGGCACGACGGAGCCTTGTTGAAGAGGATCGGCTCGGGCGGAATGTCGGCGCCGATCTCGGCGGCATGGTCGGTGTAGTTCAGCCCGATGGCGATGACATTTCGCGTCGCGCCGACGCAGGGGCCGAGGCGTGTCCCGGCGGGCAGGGCCGGAAGGCTGGCCGGATCGATCCGGCGCAGGCGCTCCAGAGTTTCGCGCGACAGGGCGGGGCCGGCGATGTCCTTCACGTGCGCCGACAGATCGCGCAGGACGCCCTGCGCGTCGACGAGACCCGGCTTCTCATCCCCGTTCGCACCGTACCGAACCAGTTTCATGGCTGATGCCTCTCTCTACTTCCCGAAGCAACAGATCGATCCCCGGACAACAGGCGGCAAGAGGCGACACGCGACAGATGCCGCGGAATCTGTTCGCTTCAGAAACGTCGGAACCGCCCGACGACGGCACTTTTGTCGCCCAAAGGCCACACCGATGCCCGGAGATGCGTCTGCGCCGATTTTCCCGGAACGGCGCTTACTCACAAATGAGAGAGTTTAGATATGAACCATTCTGCGGCCCATCTCATACAGGGGATTACGAGGATGAAATATTACGCATATCGAAGTATAAACGCGAATATTAACGCGATATTTACTTAAGTTTAACAGGATTGCGAAGTCGACCCGACCACGTCATTGTCACACCCAAGGTGCGGGGCCGCCCCGTTCGGGACGGGACAAGCGAGCATCAGCAACAGGGGTGGGTCTTACATCATGATGGGCACGTTTCGGGGCCGTTCCATCCGCAGCTTCGCGCGGTCGGGCGTTTCGGCAGCCTTTTTCTGCGCGAGCGTGACCGCTGCCTCGGCCGGTGCCTTCGGCATCCGAGAGCAGAGCACGCAGGCCCAGGGCCTTTCCTTCGCGGGTGCCGCCTCCGGCTCCGGCGGCGTGTCCTCGATGTTCTGGAACCCTGCCACCGTCACCATGCGGCCGGGCTGGGTGACCGAGCAGAACCTCTCCTTCATCAACCTGTCCGGGCGGATCACTCCCGAGGCCGGCACCAACCCGGCGTTTGCCCGCCTCGGTGGCAGCGGCGATATCGGCCAGGGCGCCGTAGTGCCTGCGGGCGCCACCTCCTACCAGCTCAACGAACGTCTCTGGATCGGCATCACGACCGGCGCGCCCTTCGGCCTCGTGACCAAGCCGCGCAACACTTGGGCCGGCGAGATCTACGGACGCTCCAGCCGGATCTTTTCCCTCGCCTTCAATCCGGTCATCGGCTTCAAGGTCAACGAATGGCTGTCGGTCGCCGCCGGTCCGAACATCGAATATTTTAAGCTGACCCTGCGTCAGGGGTTTCTCTCGCCGATCAATATCGATCCCGCGAACCTGCCGAGTTCCGGCATCAAGGCGGATTCCTGGGGCGTCGGATTCACCGCCGGTGTTCTGATCACGCCGCTGGAAGGCACCGCAATCGGCGTCGGCTTCCGGTCGTCGGTGCATCACGACATCGGTGGTCAGCTCATCCTTCCGGGCCCGTTCGCCGCTCTGGGCGGTGACGTGAAGGCGAAGCTCAACACGCCCGAGAAGCTGAGCGTCGGCCTCACGCAGGCGATCAGCCCGGTGGCCCGCATCAATTTCGGCTTCGAGTGGGACAACTGGAGCCGCCTCGGGGAGATCAATGTCCTCTCCAATCGGACCGGTGGCGTCGCGACCGTCCTACACCTGAACTACAAGGACGGTTATACCTATTCCATTGGTGGCGAATACGATTGGTCTCCGGCGCTGACGGTCCGCGCCGGTGTCGCCTACGAGCAGTCGCCCATCAACGACGCGAACCGCACCGTCCGCCTCCCGGACGGCGACCGGGTCAACCTCTCCTTCGGCGGAAGCTACCGCTGGAGCGAGAAGCTGACGCTCAATCTCGCCTATTCCCACCTGTTCGTGGACAAGAACAGCATCGTGACGCGCGACAACCCGCTGGTGCCCTTCGTCGGGACGGCGAACGGCAGCGCCGACATCGTGTCGGTCGGCTTCCGCTACGTCTTCGGCGAGCCGGCCGTAGTCGCACCTGCGCCTCTGGTGCGTAAATTCTGAAGCTGGTGCCGGCGGCGGTGCAGACGCGATCTTCAACGCCGCCGAGACGCCCCGGGACCGGCCGCTCATCGCTGAGAGCTAACAGACCCGGGCCGCAGGCAAGGCCGTTCCAGAACGCAACCAAAAGAACGATTGACGCCGCATCGAGATCTTCCAGCCTGCGATATATCCTACGAGATCACGGGCCGCCCCCATCAAGCAGATGATTTTTGTGCGCCGGCAGTGAGCGACCAAGGCCTGTAATAGCCATTACTTGAAAGATTTTCTGACAACCGATCCGGATCGCGAAAAAGCTGGACAACCCGACCCAGGGTCGAATGCTCATTTATCAAGAGCTTTCAGAAAAGCGCATTGATACCTTGATGGATGCGATGTCTCGCGTCACCATGGCCGATCTCGGCACATGGAGTGGCAGGAATGATCACGAATCTTGGTCCAGATGACGATCGGGTCGTCGGTTCGTCTGGCGCGGACACCCTGTCGGGAGGCTTGGGCTCGGATACCCTGACAGGCAGCGGCGGAGACGATATCCTGTACGGGTTCGGGTCCGCCGATCGCGCCCTCGATTCAGGCGCCATCGACGTCCACCGCCTACCCGTCGGCTTCGCCAGTCCCGTCTATGCCGCATCGCCGCCCGGGCAGCCGGGCCTTCTCTACGTGGTCGAGCAGCATAGCGGTCGGATCGTCATCCTCGATACAGCCAGCGAGACCAAGTTGGCGATTCCGTTCCTCGATCTTCCCGACACCAGCCTCGCGCCCGGTGGAGAGCAGGGCCTTCTCGGCCTGGCGTTCGATCCCGGCTACGCCGCCAACGGCAAGTTCTACGTCTATCTGACCAACCCGACCGGAGCCGTCGAGATTCGCGAGTACACGCGATCCGCGACCCAACCGAACCAGGCCGATCCGGCCTCCGCCAAGGTCATCCTCGCCTTCGACCATCCGGGAGACCAGCATTACGGCGGCTGGATGGACTTCGGTCCGGACGGCTTCCTGTATATCGCCACCGGCGATGGCGGATTCCCGGGACGCGTGGAGGACACGGCGCAGGACACGAATTCACTCCTCGGCAAAATGCTGCGGATCGACGTCCGTGCCGATGGCTTTCCGAACGACTCGACCCGGAACTACGTCATCCCGGATGGGAATGCGTTCGCGCCGGGCGAGGGTGCACCCGAGGTTTGGGCGCTCGGCCTGCGCAATCCCTGGCGGAACAGCTTCGATTCCAAGACAGGCGATCTCTACATCGGCGATGTGGGCGAGGACCGAACCGAGGAGATCAACGTCGTCCAAGCCGGCACCGGTGGCGGTTTGAATTTCGGCTGGCGCGTGAAGGAAGGATCGATCGGCCCGGACGATCCGGCCTATACCGATCCGACCTTGGAGTACCAGCATGGCAGCGGCCCACTGAACGGGTCCTCAGTCACCGGTGGCTACGTCTACCACGGCCCCGGTGGTGTGCAGGATCTCTACCTCTTCACCGATTTCTCGGCCAATCATCTCTGGGCCACCCGCATCGTCAACGGCGAACCCCAGTTCTTCCGGAATCTGGATCAGGATTTGCGCATCGATAATGGCCGCTTCAGCGCCATCGTGTCTTTCGCCCAGAGCGGCGACGGCAGCCTCTACGCGATGGGCGTCGACGGGAAATTCCTCCGCTTGAGTTTCTCGGAAGGTGCCGGCGACGGGAACGACACGCTCGACGGCGGCGTGGGGAACGACATGCTCTTCGGCGGGAGCGGCGACGATCGGCTTTTCGGCGGCGCCGATGTCGATCAACTCGTCGGCGGGCTCGGCGATGACGTTCTCGATGGCGGCACCGGCGACGATATCGCCCGCTTCTCCGGAACGTTGGCGCAGCATGCCATCCGGTACGACGCCCCCACCGGACGCTTCACCATCAGCGACACGCGGCCTGGTCTCAATGACGGGACCGATACCCTGAGCGGCATCGAACGTTTCCAGTTTGACGATCAGGTGGTCAACGCGTCGAGCTACCAGCCGACGGTCTTCTCGCTCGCCGCCCTCTCCGCTGCTGCGCTGGAGGGGAACGGCGGTTCGACACCTTTCCAATTCGACATCACCCGTGACGGGTCCGTCGATGCCGCCGCGACCATCCGCTTCTCGGTCACCAGCGACACGGCGGACGGCGCCGATTTCTCCGGTGGTGTTCTCCCGTCCGGTACCGTGACGTTCGCTGCCGGGCAGAGCACGGCGCGCGTCACGATCGCGGTTGCGGGCGATGCGCTGGTCGAGCGCGACGAGGCCTTCACGGTCACCCTCGCATCCCCCAGTACCGGCAGCATCGACCCGCTTCATGCAACCGCATCGGCGACGATCCGCAACGACGACATTGCGTCAGGGAGCTACGTCCGCGGCACGGCATCGGCCGACGTCCTCGATTTCTCGACCTCGACCACGCGCGTTCAGATCGCCGGCCTCGACGGCGACGACACGCTTCGCGGCGGCCGCGGAGATGACTCCCTGAATGGGGGCGCCGGCAACGACGTGCTGTCCGGGGGCAACGGCAATGACGTGCTCACCGGGGGCCTCGGAGCGGATCGCATGGCCGGTGGTGCCGGAAACGACACCTTCCTGATCGCTCGCGGAGACTTGGCTTTGAAGGGAGCCACGGACCTGATCGTCGATTTCCAGGGTGCGGGCGCCCTCGGCGGCGATCTGATCAAGCTCACCGGTTTCACGGCCGGCTCGACTCTGGCTATGGTGGGGACATCGGGGAACGCGATGGTCTACGAGATCCACGATACCGCTGGCCTGTCCGAAGGACAATTGCTGATCAGCACCGGCGGCACACCGGGCACCCTTCTGATTCCGAGCGACTACGCCTTCGCCTGATCGGCAGACGCGACGAAGCATCTGTTCTCTGAGGGCGGCCATGGATGCCCTCGGGGGACGGCGATGAATGCCCTCAGGGCCGATCCTTCAGGATTGGCCCGTCGTCAAAGACGATCGGAACGGCACGCGGTCGATGTACCGCGAGGGCGCAGCCCTTACGCTTTCATCCGGACGTAGGTGCCGGGTGCCGGGCCAAGAGAGGCAAGGCCGGCTTCGCCGGGAATCCGGGCCGGGACGCGGGCCGGGGCCTGATGCTCCAGCCACTGGAACCAGTAGGGCCACCACGATCCCTTGGTTTCGATCGCCGCCGCCAGCCAGTCCTCGAATTTTCCCTTGGCCGGGCCGCCGGTCCAGAACCCGTATTTCGGCTTCGAGGGCGGGTTCACCACTCCGGCAATGTGACCCGATCCCGCCAGCACGTAGTCAACCGGACCGCCGAACTTCGAGGAACCCTCGAACACCGACAGGGCAGGAGCGATGTGATCCTCCTTGGTGGCGAGATTGAAGATCGGAATTTTCACCTTCTTCAGATCGAGCCGCACGTTGCCGAGGATCATCTTGCCCTGCGCCAATGTGTTGTTGAGGTAGCAGTTGCGCAGGTAGAACGAGTGGTTGGCCGCCGGCATCCGGGTCGAATCGGCATTCCAGTACAGAAGGTCGAAGGGCATCGGCGACTGGCCCTTGACGTAGTTGTTGACCACGTACGACCAGATCAGATCGTTCGGCCGCAGCATGTTGAAGGCTGTGGCCATGCCGGTGCCCTCGAGGTAGCCGCGCTTCTCCATCCGCGACTCGATCAGGCGGATCTGGTCCTCATCGGCGAACACCTTCAGGTCACCCGCATGGGTGAAGTCCACCTGCGTGGTCAGGAAGGTCGCGCTCTTAATGCGCTTGTTGCCGGTTGCGGCCTGCATCGCCAGGGTGACGGCGAGCAGCGTGCCGCCGACGCAGTAGCCCGCCGCCGCGACCTCGCTTTCGCCGGTGGCCACCCCGATCGCGTCGATCGCGCTCTCGATCCCCTCCCGCATGTAGCTTTCGAAGTCCTTGTCGGCGTGCCGCGCATCCGGGTTGACCCAGGAGATGCAGAACACCGTCAGTCCCTGGCTCACCATCCAGGCGATCAGGCTCTTCGAGGGGTTGAGATCGAGGATATAGAACTTGTTGATCCAGGGCGGCACGATGAGGAACGGGCGCTTCAGCACCGTGTCGGTGGTGGGCGCGTACTGGATCAGCTCCATCAGATCGTTGCGGAACACCACTTCGCCCGGCGTCACCGCTACGTTGACGCCGACCTCGAAGCCGGCGGAGGGGTCGGTCTGGCGCACGCGAAGCTGGCCCTTGCCGGCCTCGATGTCCTCGGCCAGCATCTTCATGCCGCGCACCAGGTTGGCGCCGTTCTCCTTCAGGGTGTGCCGGATCAACTCCGGATTGGTCATCACGAAGTTCGAGGGCGAAAGCGCGCCGGTAATCTGGCGCAGATAGAACTGCGCCTTGTGCCGGGTGTGCTCATCGATGCCCTCGGCGTCCTCGACCAGCCCTTCGGCCCAGCGGGACGTGATGAGATAGCTCTGTTTGATGAAGTCGAAGATCGGGTTGGTCGACCATTCCGCGTGGGCGAAGCGGTTGTCCTTCGGCTCGGGCTGCGCCACGGGCGCGGCCGCCTCGCCCTGCAGCCTCTGCCAGGTCGAACCCCACAGGGTGATGAAGGCCTCGCTGAGCTTGGTCTGGGCCTCGACCGTCCGCTTCGGATCGGACAGCCAGGTCTCGGCCACGGTGCCGAGGGTGCGGACCACGTCCTTGACCTCCTCGGGCGGCTCGACCGCCTCGACCGGGAGGGCATCCGGCGTTCCAACCGGTTTCATGTAGCGAGAGGCAGCACGCCCGAATTCCTCGACCAGAAGGCTGGCGTTGCGGGACAGAGCTTCGATGTCGGGCAGCGGCGGCGTCGTCCGTTCGGTCGTCACGCGTGCGTTTCTCCCCGAGTTCGGCCCGACCCTTGTGCGTGCGACGCCTGTCGCGCGACCGAGGGAAGCCTCGTTTCCGACAAATTAACGCGCCATCGCGCAGTTCCGCCAGAGCGCCCGCTTCCGAAACGGCCGAGTACCCCCATGTCCCGGCGTCACAACCGTCAGTTTGTCGCCCTTGCTGTCGCCGCCGCGCTGCTCGGCGGCTGTTCCAGCGATCTCAATCCGATGCGGGCCGCCTATGGCACGGGCGAGGCGGGTCCTCAGGCCAAGGCGCCGGAATTCGTCGCCGAGTCGCGGCGCAAGGATGATGGTTTCATGCCCGTCGGCGTCTCCGCCCCGGCCCGACCCACCCGCGCCAAGACAGCCGAGGGCACCAAGGCGCTGGAGGAGGAACTGGTGGCCGCCCGCGGCCGCAACGAGGCGCGCGGCCGCTCGGCGGAGAGTGCCGCGCAGGCCGGCAAGGCGCAGTAGCCCGATCGCGCGCGCCCGCTGATTTCGTTCGGCGTCGTGGCACAAAACTGCTAGACCCTTGCGAAGCGTGCGATATCTGCGATGGCCCTGTGCCCGGCAAGGTCGCCATGAGACGTCCGGATTTCCGCCCGAGGGACCTCCGGACGAAACCACGATTCCGCTCGGGTTGATGACAGATTCGCGCGTCGGGAGAATCCCGCGCCCACCTTTGCTCCTGGACACCGTGAAGGCCATGACCGACTTCCACCGCATCAAGCGCCTGCCGCCCTACGTGTTCGAGCAGGTGAACCGGATCAAGGCCCAGGCCCGCGCCAACGGCGCCGACATCATCGACCTCGGCATGGGCAACCCGGATCTCGACGCCCCGAAGCACGTCATCGCCAAGCTGGTGGAGACCGCCGGCCGCCCGCGCACAGATCGCTACTCGTCGTCGAAGGGCATTGCCGGTCTGCGCCGGGCCCAGGCGAACTACTATAAGCGCCGCTTCGGCGTGAGCCTGAATCCCGACACCCAGGTGGTGGCGACTCTGGGCTCGAAGGAAGGCTTCGCCAACATGGCCCAGGCCATCACCGCGCCGGGCGACGTGGTGCTGGTGCCGAACCCGAGCTATCCGATCCACGCCTTCGGTTTCCTGATGGCCGGCGGCGTGATCCGCTCCGTGCCGGCCGAGCCGACCCCGGCCTTCTTCCCCGCGGTCGAGAAGGCGATGCAGCACTCGATCCCGAAGCCGGTGGCGATCGTGGTGTGCTACCCCTCGAACCCGACCGCCTACGTGGCGAGCCTCGATTTCTATCGGGACCTCGTTGCCTTCGCCAAGCGCCACGAGATCATCATCCTGTCGGATCTGGCCTATGCCGAGGTCTATTTCGACGGTGATCCGCCACCCTCCGTTCTGGAAGTGCCGGGCGCCATCGACTGCACCGTCGAGTTCTCCTCCCTGTCGAAGACCTTCTCCATGGCCGGCTGGCGCATGGGCTTCGCGGTCGGCAACGAGCGCCTTCTCGCGGCGCTGACGCGCGTGAAGTCGTACCTCGATTACGGCGCCTTCACGCCGATCCAGGTGGCGGCAACCGCGGCCTTGAACGGGCCGGAGGATTGCATCGTCGAGATGCGATCGATCTACAAGAAGCGCCGCGACGCGCTGATCGAGTCCTTCGGCAAGACCGGCTGGAAGATCCCGACGCCCTCCGCCTCGATGTTCGCCTGGGTGCCGATCCCGGAAAAGTACCAGGCGTTGGGCAGCCTCGAGTTCTCGAAGCTGCTGCTGGAGAAGTCCGACGTGGCGGTGGCCCCCGGTATCGGCTTCGGCGAGCACGGCGACAACTATGTCCGCATCGCCCTGGTTGAGAACGAGCAGCGCATCCGGCAGGCGGCGCGCAATGTCCGGCGCTTCTTCGAGACCTCCGACAAGACCCTGCACAACGTGGTGCCGCTGTCCGAAGCGCCCCTGTCGAAGGCGGGCTGACCGCGCGCCGGCTGCTTCCGCCGCAGCCTGTTGCGGTCGGGAGACAGGCGGCCGCAAAGCGGTCCGGCGATCATCGGCGTGCTTGTCACGACGGGGCCGGGTCAGCAGGGTCTTGCGTGGCCGCGTCCGGGTTTCCCCCCGTATCGCGCGGCCGGTTCGCCGAGGCCCGAGGAACGTATGCGTCGCCTGACCCTTGCCGTCGCCCTGGTGCTCAGCGCCTCCGCGGGAGCCTGCGCTCCGAAGCCGATCGTGGCCCGCGATCCGGTGCCGGCGCCAGAGCCGACCCTCGGCTACGAGTGCACGTCGCGCTCGACCGTGCTGAACGCCTATCACACCAATTGCGAGCCGATCCTGCAGGAGCGCTCGGTGGTGGTTCGCGCCAAGGGCTGACCCTGGCCCGGTGGATCGCGTTTGCGACTCGCCGGTCCAACCCCGCGCCGCCCTCGGATTTCTCCGCCTTACCCACAGGGTACCGTGCGAATCCTGCCGCAGCGCGTCCGATCGGACACGGACAGCACCATCGGGTTGAGGCATAAGGGGATCGGGCGCGTTTCTCCCTGAGTCTGTCTGCCCACCGGAGTTCTTCGTGCTGACCATGCGAACCGTCCTCGCCGCCGGCCTGATCGCGCTCGGGCTCCCGGGTGCCGCCTCGGCACAGATGCGTTATCTCGGGGCCGATGGTCCGATCGTTCTGCCGACGAGCCCGAGCAGTGGTCGTCCGGTTCCGGACGTGCCGAACGCCATTCCGGTGCCGCAGGTGATGAACGGCGGCGGCTTCGGCCTGACCGGAACCGATTATTTCAGTGATGGGCTCAGCGAAGGCCCACTGAACAGGAAGCACCGGCCGCGCGAATTCGTCCTCGCACCCGCCCGGATCGGACCGGCGGACTACGTCCGCCCCGCTCTGCGTTAGCGCCGGTCGCGCAGCCGCCCTTCCGCTCCAGCGACGGGTCCGCGCCGGACGAAGTGCTTGCCGTACCGTTTGCGCCGCCGAGACGAACACCGGCGCGGATTCGATGCGACGTGACCATCGAGGGCGGGGACCATCGCGCGCCCGGGCGACTGATCTGCCTCACGTGTCAATTCTTGAGGTCGGCCCGCCGCGTAGGCGTCGAGGACGGGATCGGCGATGATCGGCGAGCGCATTACTCGCAAGCGAGGCACGCTGAAACCCGTTCGATTCCGGTGATGCCGCTCGCCCAGGAGACACCAGACCCAAGGTTTCGGCACGTGCCGTTTACACCATCGGGTCCGCCCGGTATCACCCGATCCCAGATCCCCAAAAACGAGCCCGAAACACCAGATGCGCGCCGAGATCGAACAACTCTCGGATGCCGCCAAGCAGTCGATCGGACTGCTGAGGAGGCATCTTTGACTGGGATACCGTCGAAAAACGTCTCGCGGAGCTGAACGCAGCTTCCGAGAACCCCGAACTCTGGAACGACGCCGAGGCGGCCCAGAAGGTGATGCGCGAGCGCACCCAGCTCGATGATGCGGTCAACGCGATCAAGAAGCTGTCCCAGGACCTCGAGGACGCCCATACGCTGATCGAACTCGGCGAGATGGAGGGCGACGAAGCCACCATTCAGGAAGGTGAGGCCGGGGTGCGCGCCGTCGAGAAGGAGGCCGCGCGCCGCCAGATCGAGACTCTGCTCTCCGGCGAAGCCGACGGCTTCGACACCTACCTCGAAGTGCATTCGGGCGCCGGCGGCACCGAGAGCCAGGACTGGGCCAACATGCTCCAGCGCATGTATGGACGCTGGGCCGAACGCCGGAAGTACAAGGTCGAGATCGTCGAGTGGTCGGATGGCGACGAGGCCGGGATCAAGGGTGCGACGCTCCTGATCAAGGGCCACAATGCCTATGGCTGGCTCAAGACCGAGTCGGGCGTGCATCGGCTGGTGCGGATCTCACCCTACGATTCGAGCGCAAGGCGGCACACCAGCTTTGCCAGCGTCTGGGTCTATCCGGTCATCGACGACCGGATTGAGATCGAGATCAAGGAATCCGACTGCCGCATCGATACCTACCGGTCGTCCGGTGCCGGTGGCCAGCACGTCAACACCACCGATTCGGCAGTGCGCATCACGCACATTCCGACGGGTATCGTGGTGGCGTGCCAGCAGGAGCGCTCGCAGCACAAGAACCGAGCGACCGCCTGGAACATGCTGCGCGCCCGCATGTACGAGGCCGAATTGAAGAAGCGGGAGGAGAAGGCCAGCGCCGAGGCCGCCGCCAAGACCGACATCGGCTGGGGTCACCAGATCCGAAGCTACGTGCTGCAACCGTACCAACTGGTGAAGGACCTGCGGACCGGCACGCAATCGACCGATCCCGACGCGGTGCTGGATGGCTCCCTCGATCCGTTCATGGAAGCCTCCCTGGCCCAACGCGTCTATGGCGGCGCCGACGTGGTCGAGGACATCGAGTAGGGCAGGGGCGCTCTCGAAGCGCCGCGGCAACTCTCGGAGCGCCGCGGCGACCCTCAAAGCGCCACGGCGACCCTCAGGAAGCGGATCGGATCGACGGGCTCACCGTCGATCCGGGTCTCATAATGCAGGTGACTGCCGGTCGAGCGCCCGGTCGATCCGACGCGGCCGACGATCGCTCCGGGTTCGACCCACTGCCCCGGGACCACGTCGAAGGCCGAGAGGTGGGCGTAACGGGTGATCAGGCCATGGCCGTGATCGACCTCCACCATGTTGCCGTAACCGCCGTTGTAATCCGCCAGCGTGACCCGTCCGGCCGCGGTGGCACGGGCCGGCTCGCCGGTCTCCGCCCGCAGGTCCATGCCGGTGTGCATGGCGTAGCTGCGGGTGAACGGATCGAGCCGCCCTCCGAAATTGCTCGACAGGCTGAACTCCCCCGACAGGGGACGACGCACCGGCAGCGTGGCCGCGATGCGGCGGAGGCGCGCCTCGTCGGCAAGCGAGCGCTGGGCCTGAGCCAAGGAGAGGCCGAACGCATCGGGATCGAGCGGAACCAGGGGGCCGCCGATGCCGCCGGTGGACTCGCGTTCGAAGCGCGCGGGGTCCAGCCCGAGCCGGGCGACGAGACCGCGAAGGCGCTGGGCGCCCTGGCCGGCCCGCAGGCCGATGCGGTTGAGCACGCGGGATTGCGCTTCGGCGAGCCCGTCGAGGCTTTGCTCCAGAGCGGCAAGCCGTCCCTCCACAGCCCTTGCCGACTGGCGCCCGGGTGCGAGGTCGTCCTGGGTACGAAGTTGCAGCGTGTCGGGAGTCGGATAGGGCTTCGATCCGCTGGTCGGCTTCGATAATGTCTCGGCAGCCCGCTCCTCGACCGGAGCTGCGCCGGGCTGGGACGTGCCGGGTTCCCCTGCCAGAGTGGCGATGGCGGCCTGACGGGCTTCCATCGCGGCCTGACGGCGGACGAGTTCGGCCAGGCGCTGGGTGATACCGTCCCGCGCGGCGGCCTGCTCCATCGTCACCCGGTCGAGTTGCAGGCGCAGGGCGCCGATGCGCTCCTCGTATCCATACTGGATTGCGCTTTGCTGGGAGACGAATCGGGCGAGGACCTCGTCGTGAAAGACGAGGTAGTATGTCGCCCCGCCGGCCCAGGCGACGGCCAGGGCCAGCGCTCCCGCGAGGAGGCGTGTCCGAAGCACGGAACCGGAGACGACGGGGGTCGCCTTCCGAGATGGTTTTCGAGAGGACGATGGCGACAGTGACATGGGACGCGTGACCTGATCCACGACGTCACCCTGCCGAATCAGGGTTAACGAACCGCCAAGACGTTCTGGCGCGAACGAGTTGCGAGATTTCGCTTCAGGCGAGGTCGCGCGCTGCCGCCAGCACCTCTTCGGCATGTCCCGGCACCTTCACCTTGGGCCACAGCCGCGCGACGCGGCCATCGCGGTCGATGAGCAGCGTGGTGCGCTCGACGCCCATGTATTTGCGGCCGTACATGCTCTTCTCGACCCAGACCCCGTAGGCTTCCAGCATCGCCTTGCTCTCGTCCGACGCAAGGGGGAAGGTCAGGCCGTACTTGGCGCGGAACTTGTCGTGGCTTTTCACCGAATCCGGTGAAATCCCGATCACGATGGTGTCAGCGGCGGCGAAGTCGCCCTCGAGAGCGTTGAAGCCCTGAGCCTCCAGGGTACACCCGCTCGTGTCGTCCTTGGGATAGAAGTACAGGATGGCCTTGCGGCCCCTCAGGGCGCTGAGACTGATCGTTTCGTCACCGGCGCCCGCAAGGGTGAAGTCGGGCGCCTGATCTCCGGTCGCGAGGGGCATCATGCCTTCCTTTCGGCTGATTGATAGTGTGCGTCTGCGGTTGCATCCCGATGGAGCCCGATGCTCCGGAAACGCGTCGCCGCGGACCTGATAAGCCCCGCGAAAGCCGAAACCCGTAGGACAGCCGCTCGATAGCCCGGGGGGACGTTCCGATCCAGCGGCACAAGGATTGATGGACCAGGAAACGGCCAACGTTGTGCAACCCGCGCGGCCCGGCGTGCGATGGCGCGCCTTGCTCTGGCTGGTGGCAGCCCTGGGGCTCATCGTAGTCTTGAGCGTCGGCGGTCTCATCCTGCGCCTTTCGCAGGGACCGATGCGGTTCGATGGACTCTCGGAACGGGTCGCGTCCGCGATCGCCGGCAGCATCGGACCGGGCTGGCGCGTCGGGCTGAGCGACAGTGCGGTCGAGCTGGATTCAGAGAACTCGCTGGCCCTGAGGGTCGTCGGTCTCGACATCCACAATCCCGAGGGCGACCTCGTGGTGCGTGCGCCCCAGGCCGTGGTCAGCCTGGACAGCTGGAGCCTCCTGCGCCTCTCGGTCCTGCCCCGCGCCATCGAGTTCCGCGACCTGCAGATGACGGCGCTGATCCACCGGGACGGCAGCATCGCCTTCGCGGCTTCCGACTCGACCCAGGCCGGGTCCGTCGAGCCGCACACCCTCCCGAGCGTCGATGCCGTGCTCGGCCGCGTCTCACCGATCTCCGCCACGGTCGCCTCAATCTTCGGCGTCGTGCTCGACTCGGCCGGCGTGATCGGGGCCCTGGACCGGGCGCGGATCACCAACGGGCGGCTCACCCTCATCGACGACGACGCCCGCCAGCGCGCCGTGTTCGAGCACGTCAACGGTCTGTTCCGCCGCGATGCCGTGCGGGACGCCCGTATCTTCGAATTGCGGATCGACGGCCCGCACGGCGAGTGGCGCTTCGGCGGCGACCTGCACGAGGCGGGCGGCACGAAGCGCACCGGGACGATCACCCTCGACGATCTGCCGATCAACGATCTCCTGCTGCTGTCGGGTCAGTCCAAGCTTCCGGTCGAGACCGACCTGAAGGTTTCGGCCAAGACGGACGTCGCCATCGATGCCGGCCGTATCGAGACCATGAAGGCCGAAATCCGCACCGGCGGCGGCAATGTCCTGATCGAGGAGAAGGACTTCAACCCGGTCACCATCGACAGCCTAGTGGCCGAACTCAGCTGGGACGAGGCCGGTCGCGCGATGAAGCTCGACGGGCTCGATTATCGCGGCGCCGGCAATGCGGTCCATCTCACCGGTGCCTGGACGGCGGCCCCGTCCGGCGCGGATACGGCCTGGACCCTGGTGCTCGCCGGCAAGGACGCGGTGCTGCGCGGTGCCAGCCCGGCTGACAAGCCGGTGACGCTCGATGCGGTCTCCGCCCACCTCACCGGTAAGGCCGGCGGCGTCGTCATCGACGATTTCGCCATCAAGGCGGGGGCGGCGACCGGTCGGATCACCGGGACTCTCGGAACGACCGCCGACGATGACGGCCTGACCCTGAAGATCACCGCCGCCTCAACCGACGCGCGCACGGCACTGCGGCTGTGGCCCGAACACGTGGCGCCGCCCGCACGCAACTACCTCGTCGACTATCTGCGTGGCGGGACCGTCAACGCCGTCGACATCAGCGTCGACATGAGCGGGACCGAACTGGCCGCCGCCACGCGCGGCGAGCCCATGCCCGACAATGCGGTGCACATCGACTTCGCCGTGTCGGACGCGACCCTGACGGTCGTGCCGGAATCGCCGCCGCTGACGCGCGGACGCGTGACCGGCACCATCACGGGGCAGACGACCAACATCCGCAACGTCACGGCCGATGTCCAGATGCCGGACAACCGGATTTTGTCGATCTCGGACGGATCGTTTGTCATCCCGAAGATTACCCCCGACATGGTCACGGCGCAGATCGGGCTGCGGCTCAGCGGGGGGGCGGATGCCCTGGTCTCCCTGCTCCAGACCAAGATGTTCAAGACGCTCACGGGCCTCGACCTCGATCCCGCGACGGTGAAGGGCAGTGCCGACCTGCGGATTGATTTCCCCCTCGACCTGAAGCACATTCCCGACTTGGCGGATCTGCCGGTGGGCATCAAAGGCACCCTGTCCGACATCGGTGTCGACAAGGTCTTCGGCAAGGATCGGCTCGAGGGTGGACGCTTCACTATCCTCTGCGAGCGCGGGGCGTTCTCCCTGAAGGGCGAGGGGCGGGTGATGGGCACCCCCCTGACCGTCGACCTGCGTCAGCCGAAGGCCGGCGCGCCGGGTGAAGTCAATATCGGCTTTGCCCTCGACGACGCCCTCCGCGCCCGCAAGGGTCTGCCGGTGGCGCCGCAGCTCTCAGGCTCCATCCCGGTGCGGATCACCATGCCGATCGGCCGGGCCGGCCCCGGCAAGGCGCCGGCCCGGGTGGAGGCCGATCTGAGCCGGGTCGGCAGCGACGGCCTGCTGCCCGGCGTTACCAAGGCGGTGGGCAAGCCGGGACGCGCCAGCTTCACGGTGGTGGAGGGCGCGAACGGCGCTCAGGATTTGCGCGATCTCAGCGTCGATGCCGGCCCCCTGATGGCGCGCGGCAGCATCAGCCTGAACGGCGAGGGCGGGTTCGAACGCGCGGACCTGACCGCCCTCAAGCTGTCGCCCGGCGACGACATGCGCCTGTCGGTCGACCATACCAGCGGCAACGCCTATCGGGTCTCGGTCCGGGGCGCAGTGGCCGATGCGCGCCCGTTCCTGCGCGGGTTGACCGGGCCGGCCGCCAAGGGCGGCCGTGAGGCGAGCCCGAAAGACATCGACGCCGACATCAACCTCGCCATCGTCAGCGGCTTCAACGGAGAAGCGTTGACCAACGCAAGTGCCAAGCTCCTGTTGCGCGGCCGCGACCTCCGAAGCGGACGCATTCTCGGAAAGTTCAGCAGCGCGCCCTTCTCGGCCCAGATCACCCATGCCGATCGCGGCGGATCGAGCATCGCCATCGAGACGCTGGATGCCGGCTCGGCGCTCCGTTTCGCCGACATCTACAAGCGCATGTATGGCGGCAAGCTGATCATGAGCAGTTCGCTGAACGACGGGCCGCAGCCGGGCTCGGTCCAGATCCGCAACTTCATCCTGCGCAACGAGCCCGCGCTGTCGAGCATCATGGCCCAAGGACCGGCGACCAGCGAGGTCACCGATGCGCGCGGCCGGAAATACGTGGTCCAGAACGCCGGGAACGACGTGGAATTCGACCGGCTTCGGGCGATCTTCACCCGTACGGGGAGCCGGATCGACATCAGCGATGCGGCGATCTCGAATCCCGCCATGGGCTTCACCATGACGGGTTACCTCGACACCGCCAAGGAACGCACCGACATCAACGGCACGTTCGTACCGCTCTACGGCCTCAACAACGTCGTCTCGCAACTGCCGATCCTCGGCCAACTCCTCGGCGGCGGCCGAAACGAAGGGCTTTTCGCCCTCAACTTCCGCGTCTCGGGACGCCTGGCCAAGCCGGATGTGAGCGTGAACCCGCTCTCGGCATTGGCACCCGGCATTCTGCGCAAGCTGTTCAGCGCCGGCGGCGGCAACGACGGCGTCGCAGCCGGGCCGCCGATGGACGAAACCGAGCGCTGAGCGGAGTCAGTCCGAGACAGCGGTAGCAGGACCGCAGCCAGACGGGACGAGAGTCAGTCCGGTTCATTCTGAACCAGCCAGACTCTCGGGTCTTTGGTTTTCGTTTGTCTTATCGGGATAACCGATTTCCACTCATCCCTGACAAACTCTAGACCAGGATTCTGACAAACGACGGACTATGACGTGACCCTCGACATCGCTACTCTGCTCATCGCCACGACGGTGATCGACTTTGGTATTGCGGTCTACTTCTGGGTATTGTGGGTCAGCGGCCGCGCTGCCCGCATCCATCTCTGGATCGCCGCCTCGGCGACCAGCGCAACGGCGGGATGCCTTCTCTTCATGCTGCGCCAGATCGCGCCGGACTGGGTCGCGATCTGGCTCGCTCAGGTCTGCTTCATTCAGACCTTCGCCTTCCTGTGGGCGGCGGTCCGACTCGTCCACCATCGATCGCATTCTCCGATCGCGATCTGGGCCGGCACGACGGTCTGGACGGCAGCCTGCCTGGTGCCGGCCTTCTTCGCGGGCGAGCAATTTCGCTACATCGTCGCAACCCTCGGCTTCACGGCCTATTGCATCGCCATGTCAATGGAGATGCTGCGGCCCGATCAGGTACGGCCAACCCCCAACCGCGTTCTTGCCGCGTTTCTGCTCTGGCTGCTCTCGATCGCCTCTCTTGGACTGACGGCCTACACGGCCGTCCAGGAGAACATCGTCGTCCCGCTCGATCATGCTCAGACCCGGGCGGCGCTGTGGCTAATGCTGTATCTGGTGATCTACATCGTCCTGATCCTGGCCGTGACCACGCTGGAACTCGGGAACGAAGCGGAGCGCCAGCGCAAGGTGGCGACCACCGATAGTCTGACCGGATTGCTGAACCGGCGCGCGTTCTTTGATTGCGCCGAGGGGCTCGCGGCACAGCACCGGGACATGGCCGTGCTGATGCTCGACATCGATCATTTCAAGCGGATCAACGACAGCGGCGGGCATTCGGCCGGTGACGCGGCTCTGATCCGCTTCGCGGCGCTCCTGCGCCAGACGGCCAGGAGCCTGCGCGAGACACAGCCGCGGTCGACCGAAAGGCTCGGCGAACCGGTCCTCGCTCGGATCGGAGGCGAGGAGTTCGTCTGTCTGATTCCGGGTGGAACCCGCTCGGACGGCGCCCGTCTCGCCGAGGCAATTCGCTTGAACGTCGAGACCGACGGGCCGGCCACGGGCCGGCCCGGCATGACCGTGAGTATCGGCTGTGCCGCGGCGCCGGTGACGGGCAGCACCCTCATAGACCTGCTGCAGGTTGCCGATGCCGCCCTCTATCGCGCCAAACGGGCGGGTCGCAATCGCGTCGAAGCGGAAAATTCGTTGATCGAACCGGCGACCGATACCCTCTCGGATTCCGGGACCCAACAGCAGCGGTTTGCCTGATCCCGGGCGCCACGCCGTCCGGGCCGCAGGCAGTCATCGGGACTGCCGGCGGTATCCTGGTCCGAAACGATGTCCGGGTGACGGAACGTCCCCGCCTCAGCCCACCCGCACCAGCACGTGCTTCTTGCGGCCGAACGAGAGCTTGATCACACCATCTGCCGTCAGGTCGGCGTGGCGCAGCACTGACCGTTCGTCGGTGACCGGCACATCGTTGACGCGCAGGCCCCCGCTCTTGATCTGACGCCTGCCTTCGCTGGTGGAGGGCAGAAGCTTGGCGTATTCGGGCCCGAAGGCCGAGAGTACGCCGAGGCCGGCGTCCAGCAGATCGGCCGAGACCGTGATGCTCGGCAAATCCTGCGCCACCGTGCCTTCCACGAAGGTCTTCCGCGCGGTCTCTGCCGCGGCGTCTGCAGCCTCGCGGCCATGCATCAGGGCGGTGGCCTCGGTGGCTAGCACCTTCTTGGCCTCGTTGATGCCGGCACCGGGCAGGGCTTCGAGGCGCGTGATCTCGTCCATCGGCAGCAGCGTGAACAGCTTGAGGAAGCGGCCGACATCGGCGTCCTCGGTGTTGCGCCAGAACTGCCAGTAATCGTACGGGCTCAGCATCCCGGCATCCAGCCAGACCGCGCCGGCCGCGGTCTTGCCCATCTTGGCGCCCGAAGCGGTGGTGAGGAGCGGGCAGGTCAGCCCGTAGAGTTGCGGCGTGCCCATGCGACGGCCGAGATCGATGCCGTTGACGATGTTACCCCACTGGTCGGAGCCGCCCATCTGAAGCACGCAGGCGTAGCGGCGATTCAGCTCGACGAAGTCGTAGGATTGCAGGATCATGTAGTTGAATTCGAGGAACGATAGTTCCTGATCGCGCTCCAGACGCATGCGCACGCTGTCCATCGACATCATGCGGTTGACCGAGAAGTGGCGCCCGATGTCGCGCAGCATCTCGATGTAGTTCAGCTTGGTCAGCCACTCGGCATTATCGACCATCGTCGCAGCATTGCCACCGTCACCGAAGTTCAGAAACCGCGAGAAGGTCTTCTGGATGCCGGCCTTGTTCTCCTCGATCTGCTCCAGGGTGAGGATCTTGCGTGATTCGTCCCGGCCCGAGGGGTCGCCGACCCGCGTCGTGCCGCCGCCCATCAGGGTGATCGGAGTGCCGCCGGTGGCCTGAAGCCAGTGCAGCATCATGATCGACAGGAGGTGACCCACATGCAGGGACGCGGCGGTGCAGTCGTAGCCGACATAGGCCGTCAGGCGGCCCTCGCGCGCGGCCGCGTCGATGCCGGCGAGGTCCGAGCCCTGGTGGATGTAGCCACGCTCGGTGAGGACCTTCAGGAACTCGGATTGCGGCTGGAAGGGCGCGGCGGCGGAGGCAACCTGGGTGGCGTCGGAGGACATGCGAAGTTCCGGTTCGAGGGAATCGCGGCGCGGGACAGGGTCGAAGGCCGCGTGATAGCACCGCACGGGATCTGGGCGGCTCTTAGCAGGGCTGCACACGGAAGGCACGGGGCGGAAACCATGGCGATGATGCGCGCGATCGGACTGATGAGCGGCACGTCCCTCGACGGCGTCGACGTCGCGCTGATCGAGACGGACGGCGAGACCGTGCGGGTGGTGGTGAGCCATAACGGCTATCTCGAACCCCTCGGGCCCACGGGCTATCGCGGCTACTCGGACGAGGATCGGTCCCTGCTGCGCCAAGCGCTGATCGATGCGGAGGGCATTAACGCGCGCGAGGACCGTCCGGGATGCCTTGCCGAGGCCGAGGCCTTCGTCACCGCCGCCCACGCCGAGGCGGTCGAGAGCTTCCTGGCCGATAACGGCCTCACGGCCGCCGACATCGATGTGGTCGGCTTCCACGGCCAGACCGTGGTGCACCGGCCGGACCAGCGCATGAGCGTGCAGATCGGCGACGGCGCGGCCCTCAGCCGCCGCCTCGGCATCGCCGTGGTCTCGGATCTGCGCCACGCCGACGTGCTGGCAGGTGGGCAGGGAGCCCCCCTGGTACCGGTGTTCCACCAGGCGCTGGCCCGTGCCTCCGGCTTCGAAGGGGCGCTGGGCATCCTGAACATCGGCGGAGTCGCCAACGCCACGATCCTGTCGGCGAACGGCGACGTCATCGCGTTCGACACCGGACCCGGCAATGCCCTGATCGACGACTGGATGCGCGAGCGCACCGGCCGCCCCCTCGACGACGGCGGCCGCACCGCCGCCCGCGGCCGGCCCGACGAGCCGCTGCTGGCCTGGCTGCTGATCCACCCGTTCTTCGCCCGGCGCCCGCCGAAGTCGCTCGACCGGAACTGGTTCTCGCACAAGCTCGCGGGCCAGCTCTCCACCGAGGACGGCGCGGCGACGCTGACCGCTTTTACCGCGCGGGCGGTGGCGCGCGCCCTCGACCATGCGCCCGAGATTCCCGCACGCTGGATCGTGGCCGGCGGCGGCGCCCGCAACGGCGAACTGGTGCGCCTGCTGAATTATCACCTGCGCGCCGAGATCACGACGGCCGACGCCATCGGCTGGTCCTCGGCCTATCTCGAGGCGCAGGCCTTCGCGCATCTCGCGGTGCGCTCGGTGAAGGGCCTGCCGATCACCTTCCCGTCCACCACCGGCGTCCGTGAACCAACGACCGGCGGCGTGCTGGCACGACCGGAGGCTTAAGGTTCGGCCCGTGTCCTGGCGCACGGTCGTCCCCGAACCGGCGCATGGCCCCGCGCTGGCCCTCGGGGCAAACCCGCGCTAGAGCGGGTGCGCCATGTCGCACAATACGTTCGGACACCTGTTTCGCGTCACCACCTTCGGCGAGAGCCACGGGGTCGCCCTCGGCTGCGTGGTCGATGGCTGTCCGCCCGGATTGGCCCTGTCGGCGGAAGACATCCAGGCGGAACTCGATCGGCGCAAGCCCGGGCAGTCGCGCTTCACCACGCAGCGGCGCGAACCCGATCAGGTCCGCATTCTCTCGGGCGTCTTCGCCGACGACCGCACCGGCGGCATCCAGCTGACCACCGGCACCCCGATCGCCCTCGAAATCGAGAATACCGACCAGCGCTCGAAGGATTATTCCGAGATCCGCGACAGCTTCCGGCCGGGCCACGCCGACTACGCCTACGACGCGAAGTACGGAATCCGCGACTATCGCGGCGGCGGGCGCTCCTCGGCGCGCGAGACCGCCGCGCGGGTCGCGGCGGGCGCCGTCGCCCGCAAGGTCCTGCCTGCCGGCGTCACCATCCGCGCCGCCCTGGTGCAGATGGGACCGCACGCCATCGACCGGTCGCGCTGGGATTGGGAGGCGGTGAACGCTAATCCGTTCTTCTGCCCCGATCCCGAGACGGCAAGCTTCTACGAAGACTATCTCGACGGCATCCGCAAAGACGGCTCGTCGGTTGGCGCCGTGATCGAGGTGGTGGCCGAGGGCGTGCCCCCCGGACTCGGGGCGCCGATCTACGGCAAGCTCGACGCGGATCTCGCCGCCGCCATGATGTCGATCAACGCCGTGAAGGGCGTCGAGATCGGCGACGGCTTCGCCTCCGCGGCCCTGCGCGGCGAAGACAATGCAGACGAGATGCGGTCCGGCAATGCCGGCGCCCCGACCTTCCTGGCCAACCATGCGGGCGGCGTCCTCGGTGGCATCTCCACCGGACAGCCCATCGTGTGCCGCTTCGCCGTGAAGCCGACCTCGTCGATCCTGACCCCGCGCATGAGCGTCACCCGTGACAACCGCGACGTCGACCTCATCACCAAAGGGCGGCACGACCCCTGCGTCGGCATTCGCGCCGTGCCGGTGGCCGAGGCCATGATGGCGTGCGTCCTCGCCGATCACTATCTGCGCCATCGGGGGCAGGTCGGCGCGCGGGACTGATCCCGCTTGCGCCCGCCATCGTCCGATCCGCGAAACGTCAAGAGACAGCCCGTGCCCCACACCCAAGTCACCGAGGCCATCGAGGCCTATGCCCGCGGCGAGATCGTCGTCGTCACCGATGACGACGACCGCGAGAACGAGGGCGACCTCGTCGTCGCGGCCTCGCTCTGCACCCCGGAGAAGATGGCGTTCATCATCCGCAACACCTGCGGCATCGTCTGCGCGCCGCTGACCCGCGCCGAGGCCCGGCGCCTTCGCCTCGACCCGATGGTGGCCTCGAACGACGCGCCGCTCGGCACCGCCTTCACGGTCACGGTGGACACCAAGCACGGGCTGACCACCGGCATCTCGGCCGAGCAGCGCTGCAACACCGTGCGGGCGCTGGCCAACGGCAACATGGGCGAGGACGATTTCGTCCGTCCCGGCCATGTCTTCCCGCTGATCGCCAAGGATGGCGGCGTGCTCATGCGCTCCGGCCACACCGAGGCGGCGGTCGACCTGTGCAAGCTCGCCGGATTGCCGCCGGTCGGCGTGATCTGTGAACTCGCCAACGACGACGGCACCGTGATGAAGGGCCCGCAGATCACCGCCTTCGCGGACCTGCACAAGCTCAAGCGGGTTTCGGTGGCCGATCTGATCGCCTACCGGCAAGCGCGCGAAACGCTTGTCGAGCGGGTCAGCACCTTCCCGGTGAAGACCGAGTTCGGCGAAATGACGGGCTACGCCTACACCACGCCGTTCGAGACCGTGCAGCAATTCGCGTTCGTCCATGGCCGCATCGGCGATGGCAAGGACGTTCTGGTGCGGCTCCACCGTTCCAACGTGGTCGCCGACGTGATCGAGGGGGGCCGTCAAATCGAAGCGGTGATGCGCCGCTTCGCCGAGGAAGGCCGGGGCGTTCTGGTCTACCTGCGCGACGGTACGGCCGGCGTACCCCTGAAGCCCTTCGCCGAAGAGGGTTCGGAGGCCCAGCGGGTGGCCCAGTGGCGAGAAATCGGACTTGGGGCGCAGATCCTGCGCGACCTCGGCGTCGCGTCGATCCGCAACCTCGCGACCTCGTCGCGCGCCTATGTAGGCCTGTCCGGTTTCGGGATCGAGTTCCTGGGTGACGAGCGCATCGACGGATAGGGCGCGCGAAGCGTCCGCTCGCGCGTCAAGCACCCGGTCCAAGCCTCGAATGCACGCGCCGAAGAGCGAGGCTTACGCCCGACCTTTCGGTTTCCCAGGTTCTTGCGAGTTTGAGGCGTAGCCCCCGCAGGCGGCGTGCTCCTTCACCGGCCCATCAGGGCGTCAACGTGAGCCGACACCGAAAGTCCCAGTCCCTTCAGGCTGTAGCCCCCCTCCAGTACGGAAACCACGCGGCTGCCTGCATGTCTGGCGGCGAGGTCCACGAGGCGGCGCGTCGCCCAGCCGAAATCGGCCTCGGTCAACTGGACATGCCCGAGCGGGTCGAGGTGGTGCGCATCGAACCCAGCCGAGATGATAACGAGGTCGGGCGCGAAGGCGTCGAGACGGCGCAGGATGCCGGCCTCGAAGACCTCGCGGAAGCGTTCGCTATCGTCGCCGGCGCGCAGGGGCACGTTGACGATGGTGTCGTGATTGCCGCGCTCGGACGCCGCCCCCGTGCCCGGGAAGAGCGGCATCTCGTGAGTCGATGCATACAGGACCGATTTGTCGTCCCAGAAGATGTCCTGGGTTCCGTTGCCGTGGTGGACGTCCCAATCGACAATCGCGACCCGGCTCGTCCCGTACGCCTCCCGGGCATGGCGGGCCGCGATGGCGGCGTTGTTGAACAGGCAGAACCCCATGGCGGTCATGCGCTCGGCATGGTGCCCCGGCGGGCGCATGGCCACGAAGGCGTTGGTGCACTCACCTGTCATGACGGCATCGACCGCATGGACCGCGCCGCCGACCCCGCGCAGCGCGGCTTCGAGGGTACCGGGCGACAGCAGGGTGTCGCCATCGATCTGGACGTAGCCGTCCATCGGCGACGCTTCGATGATCGCCTGGACGTAGGGGACGGGATGGACCAGGGCCGGAACGGAGGCGTCGGCCTTCGGCGCCAGCCCGCGCAGCAATCCCGCGAAGCGCTCGTCCTCCAGCGCCCGCTCGACGGCGCGGATGCGATCGGCCCGCTCGGGATGCCCTTCGGGCATGGCATGGTCGAGGGCGGACGGATGGCTCACGTACAGCGTCGTCACGGTCGTCCCTCCAATGGCGAACCTGTGCTGCGGCATTCCCGCAACACATGGTGCCAATGTATCACATCTTGCATGCGATCGTCGTGTTGGGATGCGCGTTCGGCCCTGGTTGTGCAAGACCTGATCCACCTAGAATCGATCGGGCCGCGTCACAGGTGGGCAGGTCGAAACCAGCCCTACCAAGACAGGCCCCACCCATGCGCACTCCCGCCATCGCCCTGCTGTTGAGTGCCCTGCTGCCCCTTGGGGCCTGCAACCCCCGGACGGCGGGGATCTCCACCGCACCGGCGACGGTCCAAGTCGCCGCGGTCACACCCGCGCCTGGCAGCGCCGCACCGATGGACCCCGTTGCCCGCGACAAGGCCTGGATGAAGCTGGCGCCAACGGCAATCGTCGATCCGAAGATCGCTCGCACCACCGTGGATTACCTGACTCGGGAAGCCCCCGGTACGGTCATCGTGGTTACCAAGGAGCGGCGCCTGTACTACGTGCTGCCGGACGGCAAGGCGGTGCGCTATCCCGTGGCGGTCGGCCATGCCGGCATGGCCTGGGCCGGGACGGCCAATGTCGATCGCAAGGGCGAGTGGCCCGATTGGAACCCGCCGCCCGAGATGCTGGCGCGCCGGCCCGACCTGCCGAAGCGCCTGGAAGGCGGACCGACCAGCCCCATCGGCGCACGGGCTCTGTACTTGGCCGAGGGCAGGAAGGACACGCTGTTCCGCATCCACGGCACCAACGAGCCCGAGAAGATCGGCCAGGCGGTGTCCTCGGGCTGTATCCGCATGCTCAACGACGATGTCGTCGACCTCTACGACCGCGTGCCGATCGGCGCGAAGGTGGTGGTGCGCTGAGGCGCAGTGTGGAAGGTCATCTTTTCGAAAGGCTCATTCGTGATCAGGCTTTAACCTGAACGTCGATTCAGATTTGGGCGTTAACTGCTTGAACGATGCCGTCCTGCATAGTCAAACCATCGACAGGGACACAGACCGGCCAAGACAAAGCCGGGGAGGCATCAAGACATGATCAACCTTTCGCTTCAGGTTTTCTGTAACCGTATCGTCGCCGCCGGCGCTATCACCGCCGCCGACGTCGTCGCGCTGACCCGCCACGTCCTTCCGGATGGCCTCACCAGCCGCGACGAGGCCGACATGCTGATCGCCCTCGACCGGGTCGTGACCGCGACCGATAAAGCCTTCGGGGATTACCTGACCGCCGCCGTGGTCGACTTCGCGGTCTGGGGCGAGCGTCCCACCGGCTACATCAACACCGAGCTGGCGTGCTGGCTGGTCAGCTCCCTGCGCGCCGGCAGCGGCCCGAGCCCCCTTGCAGCTCGGATCGCCCGCGAAGTGGTCCGCGAGGCCCAGGTGAGCGACGAAGCACTGATCGCATTCGCGCTGTCCGCGAAAACCGTTCGACAACACACGCATCCCGAGACATCTTTTGTTAAGGCGGCATGACTTATCCTGATACCGTGACCCGTTCAGGCCTTGACAGCAGGTGCTCGTCTCAACCCGGATTTCCTGATGAGGCAGTCGACAGTCGGAAAGGCAGCGAAGATGCGGGCCAGCCGATGGCGGGCGCCCATCGATGCCCTGGACCCCGCAGGACGAGCGGAACTGCTGACCGAGGTCGAAGCCGTCCTTGACGGCCGCATCCGCGACCTCACGCTGACGAAACGTCTCGAAGCCCTCTATCACAGCAGCACCTGGCACGAACGTGCCAAGCGTATTCGCTCATGGCTGATCTGGGTCGCGATCCTGAATACGCCCATCTTCGCCATCGACGTTCTGCAGAATCCCCGTATTTTCGAAGTGTCGCTCCTGTCGCACTTCATCTTCCTTCCGGTTATCTATGGTAGCTTGTGCTGGGCGATGACCCGGTTTCGGTCGCAAAAAGCCGAAAGTCTCATCCTGCCGGTCGCGGCCGTATCCCTGATGCTGATGTCCGGCGTCCTGGGCTACACCGGTGAGGGCGCAATCCCCGAGCGCTACCTGAGCGGTGGCTTGTTCGTCCTGGCGACCGGCTTGGTGATCTTTCCGGTTCGCCTCGTCTCGACCATCAGCGCCGCCGTCCTGGCCATCGGCATCTACGGGGCTTTCTGCCTCCGGAACCCGGCCATGGATCCCGTCATTCGGGCGACGATGGCGGTCTTCTACGGCGCCATACTCGGATGCCTGATCCCGGCGCGTCGGAGCATGAATATCCTCCATCGCCATTCCTTCATGCTCAGGCTGGAAGACCTGCTCAAGGCCGATCGATTGACCGAGATGAACACGCGCCTCGCGGTGCTGGCCGGGACCGACGACCTCACCGGTCTCGCCAATCGCCGCGCCATCCGGGGCCGTCTGGTCGATGCCTGGGCCGAGGCGGCACAGCGCGACGGCAGGCTCGGCGTCGCCCTGCTCGATATCGATCACTTCAAGCGATTCAACGATACCGCCGGACACGATGCGGGTGACCGCTGTCTCATCGCCGTTGCGGAGGCCATACGTCAGGCGATGCCGGCCCAGGCGGTGGTCGGTCGCTTCGGCGGCGAGGAATTCATAGCCGTTTTACGGGATGCGACGCCGGAGAGCCTTCTGGTATTGGGCGAGGTGATCCGCTGCGCCGTCTCGGACCTCGGCATGCCTCATCCGGGGCTCGAAGGCCGGCAGGTGGTCAGCGTCAGCGTCGGGATCGCGCTGGCGACACCCGACGACTCGACCAACTGGCCGGACAATTTGGTCAAGCACGCCGACATCGCCCTCTATCGCGCCAAGGCTAACGGCCGGAACCGCGTCGTGGCGGCCTGGGATGCGCAGGCGGCCATCTCGGCGCCGGCGCGGCAGATGGCGTGAACACAATTCACGGTTCAACGGGCGCCTCACGGTTCGGTCTGCTTCCCGAAGCCGCATAACTGCTTTATCGGAGACAAGCTTGGGCGCCGACCGCGCCTCGATGTTTACCGTTTGAATACAGAGTGCGCGGATCAATGTTCGAGAAAATCCTGATCGCGAACCGTGGCGAGATCGCCTGTCGCATCATCAAGACCGCCCGCCGCATGGGCATCAAGACCGTGGCGGTCTACTCGGATGCCGACCGCGATGCCGTGCACGTCGCCATGGCCGACGAGGCGGTGCATATCGGGCCCGCGCCGGCGGCACAGTCCTACCTGCTGATCGACAAGATCATCGAGGCCTGCAAGCAGACCGGCGCCCAAGCCGTGCATCCGGGCTACGGCTTCCTATCCGAGCGCGAATCCTTCCCGCGCGCTCTGGAGGCGGCCGGCATCGTCTTCATCGGTCCGAACCCAGGCGCGATCGCCGCGATGGGTGACAAGATTGAGTCGAAGAAGGCGGCGTCCGCCGCCAACGTCTCCACCGTTCCGGGCTTCCTCGGGGTGATCGAGAGCCCCGAGCACGCGGTGACGATCGCGGACGAGATCGGCTATCCGGTCATGATCAAGGCGTCGGCCGGCGGCGGCGGCAAGGGCATGCGCATCGCCCATTCCTCGTCGGAGGTCGCCGAGGGCTTCGCCCGTGCCAAATCGGAAGCTGCTTCGTCCTTCGGCGACGATCGCGTCTTCGTGGAAAAATTCATCACCGATCCGCGCCACATCGAGATCCAGGTGATCGGCGACAAGCACGGGAACGTGATTTACCTCGGCGAGCGCGAGTGCTCGATCCAGCGACGTAACCAGAAGGTTATCGAGGAGGCGCCGTCGCCACTTCTCGACGAGGCCACGCGCCGGAAGATGGGCGAGCAGGCCGTCGCCCTCGCCAAGGCGGTGAGCTACGATTCCGCCGGCACGGTCGAGTTCGTCGCCGGCCAGGACAAATCGTTCTACTTCCTCGAAATGAACACCCGCCTGCAGGTGGAGCATCCCGTCACCGAGATGATCACCGGGCTCGACCTCGTCGAGATGATGATCCGGGTCGCGGCCGGTGAGACGCTTCCGCTCGCGCAAACCGATGTGAAGCTGAATGGCTGGGCCGTCGAGAGCCGCGTCTATGCCGAGGACCCGACCCGCAACTTCCTGCCCTCGATCGGCCGTCTCACCACCTATCGGCCGCCGGCCGAGGGCGAGTTCGGCGGCGCCATCGTCCGCAACGACACCGGCGTGGAGGAGGGCGGCGAGATCGCGATCCACTACGATCCGATGATCGCCAAGCTGGTGACCTGGGCGCCGACACGGGCCGAGGCCATCGAATCGCAGGGCGAAGCCCTCGACGCCTTCGCCATCGAGGGCATCCGCCACAACATTCCGTTCCTGGCGGCCCTGATGGCCCATCCGCGCTGGCGTTCGGGCAACATCTCCACCGGCTTCATCGCCGAGGAGTTTCCCGAGGGCTTCGTCGCCCCCGATCCGAAGGGCGCCGTCGCCCAGCGCATGGCGGCGGCCGCGGCGGCCATCGACCACAAGATGAACCAGCGCAAGCGCGGGATCTCCGGCCAGATGCGCGATCCCGCCCTGCTGCATTTCGAGCGCGACCGCATCGTCGTGCTGGCCGGCGAATCCTACCCGGTCACCGTCGACGCCGTCGGCGGTACGCTGCTGGTGACGGGCGAGGACGGCACCACCTGGACGGTGTCCAGCGAGTGGCGTCCCGGCGAGCCGGTCTGGCAGGGCGAGATCGCCGGCACCCGTGTCGCCATGCAGGTGCGTGGCCTCCTCAACGGCGTCGCTCTGCAGCATGCGGGCGCGGCGGCCGAGGCCCGCGTCTACACCCGGCGTGAAGCGGCGCTGGCAGCCCTGATGCCGATCAAGGAGGATGCAGGCTCCGGCAAGCAGGTGCTCTGCCCGATGCCCGGTCTGGTGAAGGCGATCCTGGTGAAGGAAGGCCAGGAGGTGAAGAACGGCGAGCCGCTGGCCATCGTCGAAGCGATGAAGATGGAGAATGTCCTGCGTGCCGAGCGCGACGCAACCGTCTCCAAGATCTCCGCCAAGGAAGGTGACAGCCTTGCCGTCGACGCGGTGATCCTCGAATTCGCCTGAGGTATCGCTGAGCCGCACCGTGCACCCTCCTCCATTCGGGGAGGGCGCACGGTCGGGACGGACGCCAGGAACGGTCGATGCCCCTCTACTTCGCCTACGGTGCGAACATGGATGCCGCCGCGATGGCGGCGCGGTGCCCACGCTCGACGCTGATCGGGCAGGGACGGCTCAACCGGCACCGCTTCATCATCATGCGCGAGGGCTACGCCTCGGTGGTGCGTGACCCGCGTGCGACCGTGTTCGGAATCCTGTGGGACCTGTCCCTCGGAGACGTGCCGGCCCTGGACCGCTACGAGGGCGTCGCGGCCGGCCTCTACATCAAGGCGATGCAGCCGGTCTCGATGCAGGGCGGCGCGAAGCGGGCACTGATTTATCTCGGCGGCAGCAGCGCTACGGGCGCGCCCCGTCCGGGCTACCTGGAGGCGGTCATCGCGGCTGCATCGGCGGCGCAACTGCCGCCAGCCTACTGCGCCGAGTTGAAGACTTGGCAGCGTGGCCGCGCAGGGTAGGGCGCCGGCACGGAATGTTTCGCAGGGCCGCGTCGGTCTTGGATCGCACCATCGCCCTGCGTAATCGTAGTTTGGCCTTCCCCTTGCGTCGAGCGTCCTCAAAACACATTGAGGAAATCTGCCGATGGACTTCGTAAAACCTGCCGACATGGCCGCCGCGATGAGTGAGGCCGGTGTCGTACGCGCGGATCTGTCGATTCGGGACATGCTGGTGCGCGGCATGATGGCCGGCGCGCTGCTCGGGATCGCCACCAGCCTCGCGCTCACCGGTGCCGTTCAGAGCGGCGTTCCCTTCGTGGGCGCCATCGTGTTCCCCGTCGGTTTCGTGATGATCGTTTGCTTGGGCCTCGAACTCTGCACAGGGAATTTCGGCATCCTGGCGCTGTCCTTCATGGAGGGGCGGATCGGCTTTCGGCCGATGATGCGCAACTTCGCCTGGGGCTTCGTCGGCAATCTCGTCGGCAGCGTTCTCTACGCCGTGCTTCTGGTCATCGCCCTCACCAATGCCTGGCACACGCCGCCGGCCGGTGTGGCGCAGAAGATCATCGACATCACCCTGTCGAAGACGGTCGCCTACGAGACTCTCGGCAGCGCCGGCATGCTGACCTGCTTCGTGAAGGCCATGCTGTGCAACTGGATGGTCTGCCTCGGCGTCACCATGTCGATGATGTCGACCTCGACCTTCGGCAAGATCCTGGGTGCCTGGCTGCCGATCTTTCTCTTCTTCGCGCAGGGCTTTGAACACGCCGTCGTCAACATGTTCATGATTCCGGCGGGCATGATGCTCGGGGCACACGTCTCGTTCGAGCAATGGTGGGTGTGGAATCAGATTCCCGTTACGCTCGGCAACTTCGTCGGTGGCGTGCTCTTCATCTCGGTGGCGTGGTATCTCACTTTCCGCAGCGGAACGGCTCAGCCGGCCCCGCTCGCGAGGCCGCGCGCGGGCGGGATCGTCGCGCGCTGAGAGTCGGAGCAGGTGATGGAGACCCCCGAGATCCGAACCGTTGACGTGATCATCCGCGGACGGGTCCAGGGGGTCGGCTACCGGATGTGGACGCGTCGCGAGGCCGGCCGTCTCGGCTTGGCCGGTCATGTCCGCAACCGGGCGGACGGCTCGGTCGAGGCACGCTTCTGTGGTCGACCCGACACCATCGACCGGATGCTGGAGGCCTGCCGGACTGGACCACCGGGCTCACGCGTGAATGAGGTTGCGGTGACGGATCGCACCGATGCGGTGGTCGAGGTCGGTTTCGCGATTCGGTGACGTTCGAGGCCGGTCGGCGCGGGTACGGTCCGGCAGCGCTGGACAGGGCGGCGGAAACCGCGCTAGCGCCCGGGGGCGAGGCGCCCCCGACCCGGTCGTCGAAGAGCGGACGCGATGCTGACCCCCGACTTCTCCTATCTCGACCTCGCGGCGCTCTGCTACTTCGTGGCCGCCTGGGCCGGATACGGCGTCGCCGTGGCGCGGATGCGCGGGCGCCGCACCAGTCTCAGCCAGATCATGAACGCCCAGCGGGCGGAATGGACGCGCCAACTCATCGAGCGCGACAACCGCGTGGTCGACACCACCATCAACGCCTCGCTGCAGAACGGAACCGCCTTCTTTGCCTCCACGTCGCTGATTGCCCTCGGGGGTGTGCTCACCCTGTCGCGCTCGGGCGACGACGTGCTCACGCTGTTCGGGGCTCTGCCGTTCGGAGCCATCGCCTCGCGGGTGACCTGGGAGATCAAGGTCGCGGGGCTGGCTGTGGTGTTCGTCTATGCCTTCTTCAAGTTTTCCTGGGCCTACCGGCTGTTCAACTACGGCGCGATCCTGCTCGGCGCGGTCCCGCCGAAAGGGTCGAGCGCGACAGCGGAGCAGATGCAGCGTGCGGCGCGCAAGGCCGCCGCCATGAATATCGCTGCGGGCAGTCACTTCGCTCGCGGCCAGCGGGCTTTCTTCTTCGCCTTGGCTTATCTCGGCTGGTTCATCAGCCCATGGCTGCTCGTTCTCACCACCACGGCCGTCGTCCTGGTGATGTGGCGCCGGCAATTCGCTTCGCGAATTCGCGCCGCCCTGCTAGCGGAAGACGACGGGACAGGGCAGGGGTGGCAGCCATGACGATACCGAAGAAGCCGACGCGCCAGCGCACATCCTCACCCAAGAAGCTGGCGGCCGAGCCGGCTGCCAAAACCGCCGTGAAACCGGCGGTCAAACCGACGCCCAAGGTTTCGGGCCGTCCCGAGCGGAAGGGGCCGTCCGAGGACCTCATCGCGGAGACAATCCTGCGCCTCGTAGCGGCCCGCGATGTCGGCAAGACGGTTTGCCCATCGGAAGTGGCGCGGGAACTCGGCGGCTCGCAACCCGAGGCGTGGAGCCCGCTGATGCAGCCGATCCGCCGCATCGCGGTGCGCATGACCAAGGCCGGACAGGTCGCGATCCTGCGCAAGGGCAAGGCCGTCGAGGACCCCGATGATTTCCGCGGCGTCTACCGGCTCGGCGCGGTCGCCTCGGTCGCGGACGGCGCCTGAGGCGCCTGAGGCGCCGGCAACCACGCGTCGGTGTAGCCGGCGAGCCGATAGGCCGTGAGGCCGATCCACTCCTTGGTCACCAGATCGAGAAGGGCCAGTCCTTCCGACGCGAACCCGTTTATGCGCCAGATGTCGTCCCAGCCGCCGGTGCGGTAATCGACCGGATAAGCGGTGATGTCGAAGCCGGCCTGCCGGAAGCAGCCGACGGCACGAGGCATGTGCCAGGCCGACGTGACGAGGAGCCAGCGCTCGTCGGGCTTCGGCTTGACCATGTCGGCGGTGAACAGGGCGTTCTCCCACGTGTTGCGCGATCGATCCTCCAGGATCAGTCGCGTCCGCGGCAGGCCTGTGGAATCGGCGTACCGGCTGACGGTCTCCGCCTCGGACGGTTTTCTATTCACCAAGCTGCCGCTGCCCCCGGTGAAGACGAGCCGGGTCGTCGGATAGCGCCGGGCCAGATCCGCCATCGCGATCTGGCGCTCGGCGGCATCGTTCAGGACGAGCTGACCACGCTCGCCCGAGAGCCGCGTTTCGATCGCACCGCCCAGCACGATGATCCCAGCGACCGGTCTGCCATCGTCGACGAAAGCCGGAAAGCGCTCTTCCAGGGGAAGGGCGACGGTGACGGCGAGAGGAGAGAGCCCCGCGATGAGGAGGAATAGCCCGGCGACGGCCGCCAATCCGAAACCGAATCGCCGCGATCCGGATGCGCCGAAACCGAGCCCGACGAGCATCAGGAGCACGAGCGCATTCGAGGGTGTCACCACGAAAAACAACAGCTTCGAAAGCGGAAAGAACATGAGGCGCAGCCGGACCACACAAGAAGGATGCGCTTGATAGCGCAGGGGTCGACGGCCTGTCCGCCGTCACGGTTTCGGATGGCCGCTTTCTCCGACGGGCGATACAGACCCGCGACACTGGCGGCAGATTGCGTCGATCAGGGCGCCGACAAATCTGTCCGGGAGGCGACCTAAGTCGACAGCACCAATTGCGCTCGGTGCTCGAACAGCCTAGGTTAATCATATGGAGTGGGATAAATTCCCACGGGTGTTATTGTCTATGCCGCGCTTCTTTATTGATCTTCATGACGGAGCCAATTTCGTCAAGGACAATGTTGGCTTCGAATTGGCTGATGAGAGCGCAGTGCGCAGCAAGCTTGTACGCATCATGGCCAAGATCGCGCAAGAGTTCGGCACCGAGACCGAGCGCCAGGACTATCTTGCGATCGTAAGGGGGGAGGGGGCGCAGGTTCTCTACCGCGCTCATTTGTCCCTAGACATCCAGCAAGTCGACGGTTCCGTCGAGGTTACTTCAACCGAGTCTTGAGCTTCCCGTTTAGACAACAAGTTAACCGAACGTCTGCGGAGCGAGGCCGCACGCAGATCCTCCGGGCGCCGCTTGACGGCACCGGAGGGCCGAGCCCGCTCAGGCTGTCGGACGCCGATGGCGCCTGTCACAGTCTGAGCCCGATGCCGCCGCGTCGGTCCCGACCGTACTAGCGGCCGTAGATGTCCTCGACGCGGATGATGTCGTCCTCGCCGGTATAGGAGCCGACCTGAACCTCGATGAGTTCCAGGGGGATCTTGCCGGGGTTGGTGAGGCGGTGCATCGAGCCGATCGGCAGGTAGATCGCCTCGTTTTCGTGCACCAGCACCACGGACTCGTTCAAGGTCACCTCGGCGGTGCCCTTCACCACGACCCAGTGCTCGGCGCGGTGGAAGTGCTTCTGCAGCGACAGCCGACCGCCGGGCGTGACCATGATCCGCTTGACCTGGAAACGCTCGCCGATGTCGATGCGCTGGTACCAGCCCCAGGGCCGGTACATCCGCCGATGGGCATCCGCCTCCGGGTGAGCCTTGTCGCGCAAGCGGGTGACGAGGTCCTTCACCTGTCCGGAGCGCGCCTTCGAGGTCACCAGGACGGCGTCCGGCGTGGTGACCACGACGACGTCGTCGAGGCCGACGACCGTGGTCAGGTGCTCGCCCTCGCTGTGGATCAGGCTGCCATGGGTGTCGATGGTCTCGACCCGTCCGCGCACCGCATTGCCGTCGGAATCATGCGCGAGCACGTCCCAGACCGCATCCCAGGTGCCGACATCCGACCAGGGGAAGGACACCGGCCGGACACCGGCCCGGCCCGTACGCTCCATCACGGCGTAGTCGATCGAGGTCTTGGGCGCCCGGCCGAAGGCCGCCGCATCGAGCCGGACGAAGTCGAGGTCGATCACGGCGGCATCGAGGGCGGCCCGCGTGGCGGCCAGGATCTCGGGCGCGTAGGTCTCGAGTTCGGCCAGCATCACGTCGGCCCGGAACAGGAAGTAGCCAGAATTCCATAACGCCCCCTCGTCGATGAGCCGCAGGGCGCCGTCGCGGTCCGGCTTTTCGACGAAGCGCTCGACCTTGTGGTTGCCCTCGCCCCCCGCGAGAGCGGCGCCGACGCGAATGTAGCCGTAGCCGGTGGCGGGCGCGGTCGGGGTGATGCCGAGGGTCATGATGGCCCCCGCGCGGGCACCGGCGGCGGCGGCCCTGGCCGCCTCCACGAAGGCGGCCGCGTCGCCAATGACGTGGTCGGCGGCCATGATGAGCACGATCGCCTCCGGATCGCGCCGGGCGGCATGCAGGGTCGCGACCGCGACGGCAGCGGCCGAATCCCGGCGCTCCGGTTCGAGGATGATGTCCGCCGCGATGCCCACATGCTGCAACTGCTCGGCGACGATGAAGCGGGCATCGCTGCTGGTGAGGATGGCGGGTCGCGAGAAGACCGAGCCGTCACCGAGGCGCAGGGCGGTATCCTGGAACGTCGAGGAATCCGGATTGACCAGCGGCGTGAACTGCTTGGGCATGCTCTCGCGCGAGGCGGGCCAGAGCCGCGTGCCGGAGCCGCCACAGAGAATCACCGGATGGATCAACGCGTTGGCGTGCTGCGACATTTCACCATTCATCCCGAAAAATCTGCCTATCGTGGATCGAAGAAATCCGCGCAGATCGCACTGCAACAATAACGTGCTCTACCAGTTCAAAGACCAGTTCGCCACCACGGGCACCAGCGCAAAACCATCGATCACGATTAATGATCGATGCAGCGTTTGGGGGTCGACTTCCCGAAAACACAATCGTCGCCGGGGAAGCTTCCAGGGCCGGCGTCCGCTGGTCCGGCACAAACGTCAGCGCCGTGGCTTCACCGCCTTGCGGACGCCCGCTTGTGGGCGACCGATCGGCAGGCGTGGCGTTTGCGCGGCAAGGGCCGTCCGGGCAATCTCCTGCGGCCGAGGGGCCCCGCTGGCGATCCGCTTCAGCGCTTCGGCCATTTCCTCGATCATCTGAGCCGATTCGCCCTCCAGGGTCTCCTCGGCCTTGATGCCGTTCAGTTCGGGCGCGATCTCCTCGGCGGCCTCGCGAAGTTCCGCGACGAGTTCCGCCGGCGACCAGCGGGGATAGGACGTCTGTGACATTCCCTGATCATGCCAGGGTGTCGGAGACTCGACAACGGCGGTGGAACGCCAGAGCAAGGAAAACGCGGACGCTCGGCTCTCCGAGAGGGCGGATTGTCGTGCATGGAAATGGCGCGTCCGGAAGCGCGGCGAACCATCTCGATGGAGCGATTGATCGGCTGATGCCAAGACCGAGGCTAACACCGATGCCAAGAGGGGGCTGGCCGAGTTGTCGGGCGTTCCGCGTCGGCCTCTGTTCCCGTCCACCGGGCTGACACTGGGCGGGTTCGGTCGGCGCCGATCGCGCGAGGATACTCTTGTCAGGCCAGCACTGTCGGGAAGCAGCATGCTGTTCGCGGATGGATCGAAGCAGCACCTCCCTCGCCGGCTCGGCCCCCTGTCCGTCATCCGTCATCGATGATCGGTTTCTGACGGCGCGTGCCGGCTAAGCACGCCCGATCCGAGTGACCGCCTCCGAGCGATCTGCCGCGTCGGATGAAGACCTTGCATGCGCCGCAACCGCGTCCCGGGCTGTCGTCATAGTTGACAACGTGGGACGGATTGGTCGCTTTACCGACCCATGGACGAAACGCGACGCCCATCGCCCGAGAAGCTGCGGGTTTCGATCACGTACTGCACGCAGTGCCAATGGTTGCTGCGTGCGGGATGGATGGCGCAGGAACTGCTCTCGACCTTTCGCGACGATCTCGGTGAAGTCGCGCTGATTCCAGGCAGCGGCGGCACGTTCGTCATCCTGTGCGGAACGGAATTGATTTGGGACCGGACCCGCGATGGCGGCTTCCCGGAGATCAAGGTTCTCAAGCAGCGCGTGCGGGATTGCCTCGCCCCGGGTCGGGATCTTGGCCACATCGATCGCCGGAAAGACGATCGCCCGCCTGCGGATCCCGCATGAGCGATCGTACCCCGAAGGATCCGGTGACAGCGCGCGGTTCGGCGACGGGTGATCCGGGGGGACGTCCCAGGTGGTGGCCCCGCTCCGTGGCCGCAGTGATCGACCGGGTCCGTCACCGCGGGTTCTCGACACAGGTCTACCTGGTCGCCTTGGTGGTGGCGCTGATCGGGCCGGGCCTTCTCTTCACCGCGATTCTCCTCGTCCGCTATGCCGGCACCGAGCGGGCGCGCTTCGAGCAGGATGCCCGTGAGAAGGTGCGGGGTATCGCCCTCTCGGTCGACCGCGACACCGCCGGCCTCGTCTCCGTGCTGCAGACCTTGGCGACCTCGCCGCGGCTCAAGGACGGCGAGTTCGACAGCTTCGACGCCCAGGCCCGGCTCGTGCGCGATACGGTCGGCCTGGAGATCCTCCTGCGGCGCCCCGACGGACAGCAGGTCGTCAACACGGCGGTCCGGCGCGGCGCGCCCCTGCCGCGCACCGGGCTTCCCTTCGATCGCGAAGTCGCCTCCGGGGCCCAGCGGGCGATCGTCTCAGGGTTCATCAAGGGCATGAAAGCGGACGACGCGACCTATGCGGTCGCGGTGCCGGTGCTCAATGCGGGCAATGTCAGCCACATCCTCAGCTTCTCGGTCCCGGTTGGGCGATTGGACAGCCTCGTCGCCCGGGAGACCGTCGACGGCTGGACCACCGGGTTGTCGGACCGCGACGGCATCATCCTGGCTCGCGTCCCCGACCGCGACACCCTCGTCGGGTCGATGCGCCTGGGCAGCCTGCGCCAAAACCAGACGGCGACGCAGGGAGTCTGGGACGGCAAGGATCAGGGCAGGAAGCCGGTCACGGTCGTGGAGGCGCGCTCGCGCCTAACCGGATGGACGGCGGCGGCGATCATTCCGCAGGCCCTGGTGGAGGCGCGCCTGCGCAACTGGATCTGGGCCTTCTGTGGATTCGGCCTGATCGTCCTGGCAACCTCGTCGATGCTCGCGGTTCACCTGTGGTCACGGGTATCTCGGCCCCTGCGCCGGCTTGCCGCCACGGGACCGGCCTTGGCGCGCGGCGAGGTCATCCCGCGCATCACCTCGCCGATCCACGAAATCCGGCGTCTCGGTGATGTCCTCGCCGAAGCCTCGCAGCGTCTACGCCTGCGCAGCGACGAGCGCGACCGGGCGCTCGCGGAAACGGAGCGGGGCCTGAGCGCCCTGCGCGAGAGCGAAGCGCGGTTCCGGCACATGGCGGATTCGGCGCCGGCCCTGATCTGGATGACCGACGAGGCGGCCCAGATCAGCTTCGCCAACATGCACTTCGACCACATGTTCGGCGGCCAGACGGCGGCCGAACTCAGCGGGGAGAACTGGCAGCGCATCATCTTCGCGGACGATTTCGAGGCCTTCACCCGACGGTTCAACGACGCCTTCGCGGCACGGGTGCCGTTCCAGGCCGACGTGCGGGTGATCGACCGGGACGGGGTGGTGCGCTGGCTCCGCTGCGAGGGCGTGCCGCGCACGGACGATACCGGCAACTTCCTCGGCTATACCGGCTGCAACGTCGACATCACCGATGCCAAGCGCGCCGCCGAGCACCAGCAGCTCCTCATTCATGAGCTGAACCATCGGGTGAAGAACACCCTGGCCACCGTGCAATCGATCGCCGGCCAATCCCTGCGCAGACTGGACGGGCCGGAAGCCACCGCCGCCCGCGCGGCCTTCGAGGCGCGGCTCCTGGCGCTGGCCCGGGTCCACAATGTCCTGACCCGCGAAAATTGGGACGGGGCCGAGCTGGGAACGGTCGTCTCCGATGCCATCGCGCCCCTGGACAGCGGGGAAGGACAACGGTCGCGCTTCATCGCCTCCGGTCCGACTCTCCGCCTGCCGCCGCGCCTCGCTTTGTCGATCGCGATGGCGCTGCACGAACTCGGGACCAATGCGGTCAAGTACGGGGCGCTGTCGCAGGAAGGCGGCACCGTCACCATCGCGTGGTCGGTCGAGCGCCTGACCGAAACCCGCCTGACCCTGAAATGGACCGAGGACGGCGGTCCGCCCGTCGTGCCGCCGAGCCGGACCGGTTTCGGATCGCGGCTGATCGAACGCAGCCTGGCGCGCGAACTCGATGGTACGGTCCAACTCGCGTTCGCCCCGACCGGCGTCGTGTGCACGATCGAAGCTCCCGTTCCGCCGCCGACCCTTCTGGAGCGGAAGGTCGATCTGATCGGTCCCCGCGAGGTCCCGCTGTCCCGCTCGGCCTGACCGGGAACGGGAGACCGTGCCCGACGCCGGCCTGCGTTACCCGAACGTCATCGGGTCCGGCCCCATCCGGCCGTCGGGGCGGTCGAGAGTGTCGATGGCCGTCAGCTCGTCCGTCTCCAGGGTGAAGCCGAAGACGTCGAGATTCTCCGGAATGCGGGAGAGCGTTGCGGTCTTCGGGATCGCCACGAGACCCTGCTGGATCTGCCAGCGCAGCACGACCTGCGCCGGCGTCCGGCCGTGCCGCTCCGCGATCCCCATCAGGATCGGATCGGACAGAGCCTGCCCGCGGCCGAGAGGGCTCCAGGATTCCGTGACGATCCCGTATCGCGCATGGACGGCGCGCAGCGTCTTCTGTTGAAAGCGCGGGTGCAGTTCGATCTGATTGACGGCCGGGACCACGCCCGTCTCCGTGATGATGCGATCGAGGTGATCGGGCTCGAAATTCGAGACGCCGATCGATTTCGCCCGACCCTCCGCCTGGAGACGCACGAAGGCCTTCCAGGTCTCCAGGAAGAGGCCCCGATCGGGACAGGGCCAATGGATCAGGTAGAGATCGACATCATCGAGGCCGAGCCGGACCAGGCTTTCGTCGAAGGCCCGCAAGGTCGCCTCGTAGCCCTGGCGGTCGTTCCAGAGCTTTGTGGTGACGAAGAGATCGCTGCGTGACACCACGCTCGCCCGAACGGCCTGTCCCACACCAGCCTCGTTCTCGTAGATGGCCGCCGTATCGATCGAGCGGAAGCCGGCGCGGATCGCTGCGCCCACAATCTCCGGCGCCCGGTCGTCCGGCAGCTGATAGACCCCGAAGCCGAGCTGCGGGATCGTGCGTCCGTCGCAGAGGTTGATTGCCGGGATATCAGTCGCGTCAGCCATCAGGTCGATCTCCTAGGCGTGGGGTTGCCGCCATCGGCGACCTCGGAATGTGAACCCGCCAGGGATCGACGGGTGAGGTGCGGCAGACGGTCCGGCAGGCGGTGTTGCTTCCAAAGCGGCCATCGCCACGGCCGAAGCGAGTTGGTTGAAAATCGAAACCGATCAAAAGTTATGAATCGCAGGAGTGCGTCCTCAGGCCGACAATCTAACTAAAGTTGTATTATAACAATTCACACGACAAAGGTGAATTGCGAGAGGAATCCGATCCATTTGGCTCAAAACCAAGATGAGAACTTGTCTTCCTTAACGAAACGGGAAATCTTCTGCCGGTAGAACATGCCAGTGTATCGTGCGATGGCTGATGTCGGGTTTCCTTTCGAGGGCTTATTGTTGTTGAAAACGAGGGCCAAAGGCATCCGCCGCAGTTTTGCACGGATGAACCGGCGTTTGTGTTTTTCAGTAAGTGCTCGATCAAGAGCTAAGATTCGCCGATCACGGTCGCAGATTTCGCCACTTGCAAGTCGCGCTCCGCGCTCGTTGCGCAGATCTTTGAAACTTCGATCTCAATTCAAAACCGCAATCATTGAATAAATCGAAAGCGGCGACCTTATCGATCTTTTTGCGTTGCAACGATATCCGGATTGACAAGTCCGTGATCAACCCCCGGTTCTTCCACGGTGCTATTGCGCATAACGATAACTTAAGGGGGTTCGGCTAAACCCTGTCGTTACGCCCAACAGGACCCATCCCGATGCTCGGACTCCCCTTCGCTCGTTCCACTCCGAAGCAGCCCTCGACTGATGTTCAGTCGGACACCGGACGTGGCACAGAGGAGGTCCGTCTCGTCCGCGCCGTCGAGGCCCTGATGGCGAGCCAGACCCTTGCGGCAGTCGACCTCCCGGAGGGCGCCCTGCGCGCAGCGATCGAGCGTCTGCACGCCGAGCGTGAGAGCGACCTGCTACGCAGCCTCGCCAACACCGCCGCCGTCGCCCGCGAAGCGTCCGAGGCGGCCACCAACACGGGCTGGATGACTTACGATGTCGGCGAGGTGGCGAGCGCCACCCAGACCATCGCAGGTGCCACCGAGGAGATGGCGGCCTCCGTCGCCGAAGTTGCCCAGACCTCCGAGACCGTCGTCATGGTGGCGCAGGGCGCCCTGGCGGAGACGCAGGCCTGTATTCTGGACGCGCAGAAGGCGCGGACTGCGATGCACGAGATCGACACCCGGACCGCGCAGATTTCCGATCGGGTCGTGGTCCTCGAGCGTGCCATCGCGCAGATCGAGGTGATGGCCACAACCATCGCGGCGATTTCCGCCCAGACCAACCTGCTGGCCCTGAACGCCACCATCGAGGCGGCCCGTGCCGGCGAGGCCGGCCGCGGCTTCTCCGTCGTCGCCGCCGAGGTGAAGTCGCTTTCGGCCCAGACGGCCAAGTCGACCGGCGAGATCCGCGGTCTTCTCAGCACCCTGACCAGCGAAATGGGCGCGATTTCGGAGGCGGTTGGCGAGAGCCGCAGCGCCGTCACCACCGGACGCACTATCGTCGACCATCTCGAGCACCGGATCGTCGAGACGAATACCCGCATCGCTCAGGCGAGCGACCTGAACCAGGCGATCTCGCAGATGCTCGGCCAGCAGCGCGCGGCCACGTCCGAGATCTCCACGAGCGTCCAGAACATCGCCGCGAAAGCGGCCAAGACCCACGAGGAGATCGAGAAGATCACCACCCGCCTCGTCCGTGCCGAAGCGACCGGCCAGGCGGCCCTGAGCGCCAACGCCCGCGACGTGCCGGTCTACGGGCTCGTGCGGCTGCCCGCGGATGTGGGCGCCTGGAAGCGCAAGCTCGCGCGCGTCCTCGTCGGCATGGCGCAGCCGGAGCCGTCCCTGGCGAACCTGTCGGGGCAGCCGGGCCGCAGCCTGCGCACCGACCTTGCTGGAACGGCGCCTGCCGCCCATCCGGCCTTCGCCCGCTTCGCCGCGGCCGAGACCAAGGCCTGCGCCGAGGCCGCCAAGATGCTGGAAGCCATCAAGGTCAGCAACTGGGATATCGGCACGCCCGCCTATCAGGCAGCCGCAGAAGCCATGAAGGATATGCTGTCGGCCGCCAAGGAGATCACGGGCTGATACGCTCAGGACGAGGTGGCGCAGCAGTCGGCGCTCTTGTGCCGCCGGCGGGTTTCGGTTTCCCTGCGGGCCGAACGCCACGGAGCCTGCCCGCTTGCCCCCATCGTCGGACGCCGCCGCCCCCGAATTCCGCTTCAACGGTGCCCGCTACTGTCTGGCCGAGAACGCCCGGCTCCGGCCCGACAAGGTCGCGCTGATCATGGCGGGGGCCGACGACGACGTCAGGTCCCTGACCTTCGCGGAGGCCGACCGGGCGGTCCGCGGCATCGCGGCCGGCTTCCAGAGACTCGGCCTCGCACCCGGCGCCCGGGTCATGATCCGTATGGGCAACGAGATCGACTACGTCCTGGTGTATTTCGGCGCGCTGGCGGCGGGCCTCGTGGCGCTGCCCTCCTCCCCACAATTGACCGAGGCCGAAGCGGCATTCCTAATGGAGAATGCCGATGCCTCGGTCGTCGTGGTGGGCCGCGATCACCCAGCCGATCCGGCCGGCCTCGGTGGCCGCATCCTGTTGAAGCCCGACGCGATCGCCGCGATGAAAGCGGGACCGGCGCTGGTCGACTACGCCGATACCGGCGCCGAGGATCCCGCGACCCTGGTCTACACCTCCGGCACCACCAGCCGGCCGAAGGGCGTCCTGCACGCCCATCGAGCCATTCGCGGCCGCCGCCCGATGCATGAACACTGGCTCGGTTTGTCCGAGCACGACGTGATGCTGCATGCCGGCACGATGAACTGGACCTACACTCTGGGCGTCGGCATCACCGACCCCTGGGCCTGCGGTGCCACGGCGGTGCTGTACGACGGCCCGCGCGATCCGGCTGTCTGGCCGGCACTGATGGCACGCCATCGGGCGACCCTGTTCGCCGCCGTCCCCAGCCTGTACCGACAGATTCTGAAATACGGCGATCTCTCGTCCGTCGACCTGCGTGCCCTGCGTCATGGGGTGACGGCGGGCGAAGCACTCTCGCCCGCGCTGCACGCGGCCTGGACCGAGGCGACCGGGAAACCCCTCTACGAAGCGCTCGGAATGAGCGAGGTCTCGACCTACGTGTCGACCGGACCGACCATTCCGGTGCGGCCGGGCTCTCCGGGCAAGCCTCAGCCCGGCCGGCGCGTCGCGATCCTGCCAACGGACGGGCCGGCGGATCCGCTCGGTCCGGGCGAGATCGGCCTGCTGGCGGTCCATCGGTCCGAACCCGGCCTGATGCTGGGCTACTGGAACCGCCCCGAGGAGGAGGCCGCGGTACGGCGCGGGGATTGGTTCGTCGGGGGCGACCTCGCCAGCCTCGATGCCGACGGCTACCTGACCTTTCACGGCCGCAACGACGACCTGATGAACGCGCTGGGTTATCGGGTTTCGCCGAACGAGGTCGAAGGCGTGCTGGGCGCCCATCCAAGCGTGGCCGAAGTCGGCGTGACGGAGGTGGCGGTGCGCAGCGACCTCAGCGTGATCACGGCCTTCGTCGTCGCGAGACCGGGTGCCGAGTTGGAGGCTGACGACCTCATCGCCTGGTGCCGCGATCGGCTGGCGGCCTACAAATGCCCTCGCGAGGTCCGGTTTCTCGACGCCTTGCCGCGCACGCCGAACGGCAAAGTCCAGCGCAAGAGACTGGCTGGCCCGTGATCAGGATCGCGACGGCAACCGTGCCAAGCGCTGCTCCATCGGGCTCTCGGCCCTTGTGCTCCCCACGGCACAGCGTCCGCAAAGCCGCCGAATTCCCCACCGTTGGCCGAAACGCGGCTTGACCCGCCGGATGCGAAATTCTAGATCGACGGCCTGCGGAGACGTGGCCGAGCGGCTGAAGGCACTCGTTTGCTAAATGAGCATACCCCGAAAGGGGTATCGAGGGTTCGAATCCCTCCGTCTCCGCCAGACCCCAATCCCCCGCGTCGCGATCGTCAGTTCGGTTCGGGCTGAGCGGATGTGAGTGACCGCTCGCCCGCTGTTGTCAGACGTGCTTTGCCGGAGTGCGATAGGGGACCGGGAGAGCGCTGAACCGCCCCTGCCGTCGAACCTCACCTGTCCGGCTCGGGGCCGATCCGTCCGATCCCGATTCGATGTCGGCCCCCCTCACATGCGCTCCTTGCGGCCGGTGGTGATCAGCCGCCAGTTGACCGGGTAGCTGGTCAAAAAACCGCTTACCATCGCGATCTGCATCACGAACCAGAACTCGGGCGTGTTCACCGCCGCCCGCGGCGCGCCGAGGGCCGGGAGCAGGACGAACTGGGCCAACGCCATGAAGCCGTACATGCCGATCTGCCACGCGATGAGGGAAGCCGTGTCGGCCTTCAGGGCCGCAACGAGTCCTTGGACCGGCGAGAGATTCCGCATCGGCACGATGGCGAAGTACTGAAACACGATGCCGAGCCCGAAGGCGAACACGAAATCGAGGATCCAGACCGCGTACATCTTCTCGGCGAACACGGTCTGCCAGCCGAACCAGACCGCCACGGCCGGGATCAGGAAAGCAAGCCACTCCGCCGCGATATCGCCGAGCATGCAGCCACTGCCGCAGTGAAGGGCGCCCTTGCCGACCATGACGGGGAACGGGGGCTCGGTCCGGTGCGCGGTCGCTGTGTCCCGATCCCTCCCCGCATGATGCACCTCCGGGATGACGGACCGTCCATAGCGGAGATAGGCCCACGCGACTGCGATCGTCCCGAACAGGGCACAGACCGGCCATACGACATTCATGATGCCCATAGGTTGGGGATGCCGGACAACGTCGATGGAGATCAAGAGGGCACAGACAGCGCCCAACAGCAGGGCGGTGATCGAAAGACCATGAAGCCATCCAGGAAACATCGGGATCCTCTCTCCATCGCACTCCCAATTCAATGGGAGGTTGTTGCGCGATCGATTGTTCCCGCAGATCTGCCGTGTCCGGACCGCGTTCAGACATCGCTCTCCCGGCGAAAGAGAATCTCCAGTCGCGCCGCCGGCTGCACCCGTTCGCTGGGTAGGCTCTATTGCCGCGTCGGTTACGATGCGTTCCAGCGATGGAGAAGCCTGTCACCGATGCAGGCGGATGGCAGCCGGACCATGCCGTTCGCCTCGGCCCTATCGTCCTCTGCGTCGGAATGCCAAGTTTCGTCCGGCCGATCATCGCCACCATTACGCCTGCAGCCGATCCGACCGCCGCGCATGCCGATGGTCGTGCAATGCCACCAATGCTGCGTGTCAGGCTGACACTGAATCGAGGGCCATGAGGTTGAGGGCCATCAAATTGACGGCCACGGGCCGGATCGAGAGACATGCCGAGCCGCCGCGTCGAAGCTGGCGCCATGGACGCGGCGGGTCGGTCCACCGTCCGGGGTTTGCGAAGACCGGCTGTGCCAAAGTGCCTTGAGTTCCGCCAAGCTGATCAGCAGGTTGGGCCGCGTGTTCACCCGCCGCACGCTGGAAAAGTCTTCATCCGTCAGACGGCTGACGATCGCGATGTCCGCCCTCCCAGAGCCGGAAGTCCACAGGGACGCGCTGGCGGTCGAGACTTGCTCGGTGCATCCGAGGGTGGTCGGCAGGCGCGGGCCTTCTCGCGGCTGCACACGAGGGTCTCATCGGATCGCAATGGGTGTCTTGATCCGATCGAAGCGGAGCCGGCCTGACCTTATTGCACGGCCGGGATCGTAAAGTCGCCGCCGGTGGGCAGGAGTGAGGTCGGGTCGGACGGCGCCGGTGTCTCGACGCTCGACGTGCCCGTCGCCGTCGCCGTCGCCGGTGCGGCCGCGAGGTGCAGATCTGACGGGAGAAGGGCCACGCTTGCTCCCATGAGCCCGGCAAGGGCGCGAATCTCATCAGGTTCACGCGGATCGCGGGAAATGCGCGCGGCGTCGCGCTGCAGACGGAGATTGCAGGCGCGCGATGGCAACGCGCCGGACGGGGTGCACGCATCGTGGCGGGCGCAGGCCGCGTCGAGGGCATCGATCGGTGGACGCGGAGCGTTGTTGCCGGGTCCGCAATAATTGCCATGCACCAGCAGCGCCGGTGGAGCGTCGGACAGCGCCGGTTGGGCCAAAGCGGGCACCGCTGCGCTGACGAGGAGGGCGAGGGACAGGCTCAGACGAACCATGGGATGACATCCTTCCATTACGGGTCGGCTCCCCGACTGGCAGCCGACGCGATGGTCTCGGTGATGAGAAACAGCCGGTGGGGGCTCGCATGCGGAGGCTCGGCCGTCCGGCATATCGCTTAGTGCTGCGTTCCTCGGGACGGACGGGAGAACCGGGATTGCAGGGCCGGCGTCCGAAACCCTTCGCTCAGCCCATCCAACCGCGTGCTTTCCGCTGTAGTTCCGCAGCCATCGCCTGGGTTCCGGCACAAATCCGGTGCGTCTAACATCGGTTAGCCACATCGAAGAAGCTTATATACTGTCAATCCATAATAGGGCGCGACGAAACGTTGCGAGAGATCAAACTGTTCGGGGATTGTGATTCACGCGCGGTTCTGGATCAGAACGGTCATTGCTGGGCGAGGCGCCGAGCGCCGGACGATGCGTCCGCTCCCGACTCAGCCATCGAAGGGGCGCAGTTCTTTGGCCAACGCGGCGGTCTCGTTCAGCGCGCACCGTGATCGCACAGCCTGCCGTTCGCGAAAGGCGTCGGAGCAGTTTTGCATGCGGGAATAGGATCGCTCACGCGAGTGTTTGCCGTCACGAGACGGAGCGCCATCCGGTGATGCGGCCTCAGGCCCGACGCGCCGGTCCAGACCCAACCAAGATTTGGCGCACATGGAAACGGCGTGCCCCGTCATCCGGGACACGCCGTACCTGATGTCTGGTGGCGGCGGCCGCCGATCAGCGACCCTGTTGCGGCATCAGCGAACGCGCTTGCTGGACGGCCTCGCGGCAGGATTGGTCGCCCTTGGCGTTCAGGTCGGTCGCGCGCTGAAGGGCCGTCTTGGCCTGGGAGACCTTGTCCTCGGCCGAGAGGCTGGGCGAAGCCGAGGCCTCTCCGCCGTTGGCAGCCTTGGCGGCCGCCGTCGGCTTGTTCTCGGATTGCGCGCGAACGTCGGCCGGAGAGGTGGCGATCCGCCCGGAAGCAACCGAATCCGCCTGTCCGGTCCCGGTGGCAGCAGCCACGGGTCCGGAAACGCCGCCGACGGTACCCGGCGATCCACCGGCCTCACGGGACGCTCCGCCCAGCTGGGTGCGATCCGTCTCGGCATTGCCGACGGGCTTGGCGTCGGGCGATGTGTTGCTGGCCGCGCGATCCGCTGAACCGGCGTGCGGCCCCTTATGCTGCCCGGAATCCGGCTGGGACACAGGTGCCCCCATCCCCACCTGGGTCCCGAGTTCGCGCTTCAACGTGGCGATATCGTCGGTGCAGGGGCCGCCCTCCTGGGCGTAGGCCGCCGTATGGACGAAGCCGAGCGCGGACAGAGCGGCTACACCGCACAGCATTTTAAAAGGTGACATTGGCTTCCTTTAAATAATCCGACGACCAACGCGAGCGTCAATCGGATGTTCGAATGATAACGGAAGCCTTTTCGCCGCAGATAGATGAACGATCGAAAGAAGAAAAACAAAACAAAGGCGGCACACTCGAAATTTTCCGAATGTGCCGCCAATGATGTCGATTGTACCCCGCCCTACTGGGGAGCTTAATTGACTACGTTAGTATCCGTAGCCATAGGCCGGATAGCCGTAGCCATAGGCCGGAGCATAGCCATAGGCGGGGGCCGGGGCGTAGCCGTATCCGCCGCCGTAATAACCAACGGGACGGCCGTAGCCGTATCCATAGCCGCCATAGCTGTTTGCCACGATCGCGCCGGCTGCCAGACCGGCGATGCCGAGGCCGATGGCGGCACCCGGGCCGATGCCGCGACGATGGCCGTAACCGCGACCATAGCCGCCGCCATAGCCACGATATCCACCGTAGCCGCCGCGGAAGCCGACACCGCGATAACCCCCGCCGTAGCCGTAACCGCCATGACCGTAACCACCGTGGCCGTAGCCCCAACCGCGTGCCTCGGCAGGTGCCGATGCCAGAAGGCCAAGGCCGACCAAGGCCGTGGAGGCAAGGACGAACTTCCGCATCTGAGAACTCCTGTCGTATGAACGTTAGGCTAGAAACAACCTGCGCCCCAGGCCGTTCCCTCGAACCTGTTGGTTCAACACGTCACAGGGTGAGTCTCCGGCGCCACGCCGGTTCGGGCCGCAGCCTATTTGGCCGTAGTTTGGTCTGCGGATCGTCCGAGGCACAGCGATGACGCTTCGTCTCAACTGTGCTGTCGCAGGGCGATGGAAGAAATGCTGTGATGCGCGACCGTCGATCCGGTCGCTGCAGGCACTCTGACCTGTTCAGCGATCCGACGCTCGTAGCGGCGACGTTTGAAACGCCCGGTGCGCGCAGCCTGTCCCTCGCTCATCGGTTCGATCGACCGCGCAAACGGACGCGACACCGGACCGATCATCTCCGTTTGGTCGCAGGAACAGCCCCATCCGGCCCGTGTTCACCGATCAGGATTCTTGCATGGAGGACGCCGTGAGCATTCGTGTCGCGCTGGTCAGTTCGCTTGTCATCGGGGCTACATCGGCGGCCCCGGTTCTGGCGCAGGGTGTGTTCCTTCCCGAAGACCGGAGGGGCGTCATCGTCCAGAATCAGCCGAACACCACCGGCAACAGTCGCGATGTCGTCATCTCCTATGGAGCCACGGGGGCCGATACGGTGACGACGAACTCTGCCGCCGGCGGCAATGCGAGCCGGCCCGAACAGGCGTTTCCGAATGGAAGCGCCAACGGCGGCCCCGGGGGGCGCTGACTGGCACCTGCTGGCGGACGGTCTCTCGGCCTGATTGCGCTGCGTGGCCATCGCGGGAGGCAGGGCAGAAAGCAGAGGCCTGCCCAAGGCCGTTCGAAAGCGCTTGAGCTCTGTCCTTGCCGAGGTGCCTGCCGGATGGGATGCCCAAGCAGAATCCGACTGTGTGACGGCCCGGCATCGGGGACGCGGGCAGGAGCGTCGCTCAGACTTGGCGTTCGACGAAGGTTTCACCCGGACAGAGTCCCCCTCCAGCTGTTCTGCCAAGGTGGCGGGCGTGGGCATCTCGGGGAAGAACGATGGCTCAGCACCCAAGGATCGGGTGATAACGGCTTTTCGCGGCCCCGATGGGTTTGGTACTTCGGCTTTCTCGTGGCAGGAGCGGCATCGTGAGTAGCGCGCACCGCCGCGACGCGCGGCCCCATCCCTCGGAGACTGGGGCGGGGCAGCGCCGATGCGCGGCGGTCCGGTTCCGAGGAGTTCGACGATGCACGCAGGTGTGATCACCCCCACGACCCAGTCGGTCAGATCCGGTTCGGTCGGAAACTGGCTCGGCCGGGTGCGGATCGCCGTCGCCGCCCTGACGCTCGGCATCGGCCTGTCTGGATGTGGCGCCGTCAATCGGGTGCCGACCCTGGAGGAGCGGGCGAAGTCCTCGTGGAGCGAGGTCCAGAACCAGTACCAGCGCCGGGCGGATCTGATCCCCAATCTGGTCGAGACGGTGAAGGGCTATGCGCAGCAGGAGAAGGACGTCCTGGTCGGTGTGACCGAGGCGCGGGCCAAGGCGTCGAGCGTCAAGGTCGACGCCTCGACCGTGAGCGATCCGCAGAAATTCAAGGAATTCCAGGACGCGCAGAACCAGCTTTCGGGCGCTCTCGGCCGCCTGCTCGTCACCGTCGAGCGCTATCCCGACATCAAGTCGAACCAGAACTTCCTCGCCCTGCAGTCGCAGCTGGAAGGCACCGAGAACCGGATCGCCGTCGCCCGCCGGGACTACATCGCGGCGGTTCAGGACTACAACACCGAGGTCCGCACCATTCCGGGCCGGTGGATCGCGGCGATCTTCTACCCGGATGCGAAACCGATGGAGACCTTCACGGCGACGCCGAACGCCGAGCGCCCGCCGAACGTGAAGTTCTAGCCCAGGATGGGCGCTCCGAGCATGCGGGGGATCGCGGCGCGCCGCCTCTGGATCGACACGGCCTGCCTGCTGCTGGCGCTCTGGCTCGCCCTCTGGGCCGGAGCCGCGGGCGCGGCCGAACCGACGTTTCCGGCCCTGACCGGGCGGGTGGTGGACGCGGCCGGCATCCTCAGGCCCGAGGACCGGGCGACCCTTGAGGCCAAGCTGAAGGCCTACGAGGACAAGACCTCGGACCAGGTGGTGGTCGCCACCATCCCGAGCCTGCAGGACCGCACCATCGAGGATTACGGCAATCGGCTGTTCCGGGCCTGGAAGCTCGGAGAAGCCAAGACCAACAACGGAGCGCTGCTGCTGGTGGCGCCCAACGAGCGAAAAGTACGGATCGAGGTCGGCTACGGCCTCGAAGGGGCGCTGACCGACGCGCTCTCGAAGGTCATCATCACCACCGCCATCACCCCGCGCTTCAAGACGGGCGACTATGCTGGCGGCCTCAATGCCGGCGTCGACGCCATGCTGACGATCCTGGCCGGTGACGCCGAGGAGTGGCAGCGCAAGGCCAAAGTCCGGACCGACGAGGCCGATCCGAGCCAGGTCCTGATCTTCATCGTGCTGTTCTTCGTCATCCTGTTCGTCGTCTATCGGATGAACCGGGGCGGGCGCGGCGGCCGCGGTGGCGGGTTCGTGATCCTGCCGGGACCGGTCTCCGGGGGATGGAGCGGCGGCGTGTCCGGCGGCTTCGATGGGGGCGGCTTTTCCGGCGGCGGCGGCTCGTCGGGTGGGGGAGGTGCCTCCGGTGACTGGTAAATCGAGGGACCTCCTGGACGAGGGCGCCCGCGCCCGCATCGCGGAGGCGATCCGCAGGGCCGAAACCAAGACCTCCGGCGAGATCGTGGTGCTGGTCGCCGCGCGGGCCGGCTTCTATCGCTCGGCGCCGCTTCTCGCCGCGCTTGCCTGCGGGCTCGTGGTCCCCTGGGCGCTGATCCTGCTCACGCCCTGGAGCGCGGCCGCGATCGCCCTGGCGCAGATCGCCGTCGTGCTCGTCGTGCTGCTCGCGGGTCTGCATCCCCGTGTGCGAATGGCCCTGGTGCCCCGTTCCATCCGCCGCGACCGGGCTCACGAACAGGCCCTGCGCGAGTTCAGGACAAGGGGCCTGTGCCAGACCGAAGGGCGCACCGGCGTGCTGATCTACCTCGCCCAGGCCGAAGGGCATGCGGAGATCGTGGCGGATCGCGGTGTCGCCGCTCGGGTCCCGACCCCGGCCTGGTCGAACGCGATCGATACCCTGCTCGATGCCCTCCGGCGCGATGAGGTCGAGGCAGGCCTGACCGCCGCCGTCGGCCAGGTCGGCACCATCCTGGCGGCTGACTTTCCTCCGCGCGCGGTCCCTCTCGACGCCCTGCCGAATCGCGTCATCACCATCCACTGAGCGGCGCGAGTCGACCTGCGCCGAAGGCCGTTCGGTTTTCAAACCGCGTCGATTGAAATCGGCTGCCCTGGCCCTTCCAGTCAATTTGCGCGAGAAGGCCCCTTGACGACCTGCCGGCAAGGACAGGTCGCGGGAGCGAGACGTCATGAGTGCGGTATCCAAGCACGGACCCTGGGTCCTGGTCGGAGGTTTGGGGGCGGCCGCCCTCGCGATCGTCGCAACGACGCGCGGCGAAACCGTGAATGCCCTCTGGATCGTCGTCGCGGCGGTCTGCGTGTACCTGATCGCCTACCGCTACTACTCGCTCTTCATCTCCGAAAAGGTCATGCGGCTCGACAACGGCCGTCGGACGCCGGCGCACGTGCACAATGACGGGCTCGACTATGTGCCCACCAACCGCAACGTCCTGTTCGGCCACCACTTCGCCGCCATCGCGGGCGCCGGCCCCCTGGTCGGCCCGGTGCTCGCCGCGCAGATGGGCTACCTGCCGGGCCTGCTCTGGATCCTGGCCGGCGTCGTCCTGGCCGGCGCGGTGCAGGACTTCATGGTGCTGTTCATCTCGATGCGACGGGACGGCCGCTCGCTCGGCGAATTGATCCGTGCCGAACTCGGCACCATCCCGGGCATCATCGCGCTGTTCGGCACCTTCATGATCATGGTGATCCTGCTGGCGGTGCTGGCGATGATCGTCGTCAAGGCCCTGGCCGAGAGCCCGTGGGGCACCTTCACGGTCGCTGCGACGATCCCGATCGCCATGCTGATGGGCCTCTATGCGCGCTACATCCGCCCGGGCAAGGTCGGCGAGGTCTCGATCATCGGCTTCGTCCTGCTGATGCTCGCCATCGTGTACGGCGGCAACGTCGCGGCCGACCCGTATTGGGGTCCGGTCTTCACCTTTACCGGGACCCAGCTGTGCTGGCTGCTGATCGGCTACGGCTTCGTCGCCTCGATCCTGCCGGTCTGGCTCCTGCTCGCTCCGCGCGACTATCTGTCGACCTTCCTCAAGATCGGCACCATCGTGGGTCTGGCGCTCGGCATCGCCTACGTCGCCCCGCACATGCAGATGCCGGCGGTGACCAAGTTCGTCGATGGCAGCGGTCCGGTCTGGGCCGGCTCGCTGTTCCCGTTCCTGTTCATCACCATCGCGTGCGGCGCGGTCTCGGGCTTCCATGCCCTGATCTCCTCGGGCACCACGCCGAAGCTCATCGACCGGGAGTCGGATGCACGCTTCATCGGCTACGGCGGCATGCTCATGGAGAGCTTCGTCGCCGTGATGGCGCTGGTCTCCGCCAGCGTGATCGAGCCCGGCATCTACTTCACCATGAATTCGCCCGCGGGACTCGTCGGCACCACGCCGGAGAGCGCGGCGGCGGCGGTGACGAAGCTCGACCCGGCCTTCACCATCACGGCCGCCGAGATCGCCCAGACCGCCGTCGACGTCGGCGAGCACTCGATCATCTCGCGCGCCGGCGGCGCCCCGACCCTCGCGGTCGGAATGGCGCACATCATCTCCTCGGCCATCGGCGGCAAGGGCATGATGGCGTTCTGGTACCACTTCGCGATTCTGTTCGAGGCCTTGTTCATCCTGACGGCGGTGGATGCGGGCACGCGCGCCGGCCGCTTCATGCTGCAGGACCTGCTCGGCCTCGTCTCGTCGGCCTTCAAGGACACCACTGCCTGGGTTCCCAGCATCCTGGCCACCGCCCTGTGCGTCGGTGCCTGGGGTTACTTCCTGTACCAGGGCGTCACCGATCCGCTCGGCGGCATCTACACCCTGTGGCCGCTGTTCGGCATCTCGAACCAGATGCTGGCCGCCGTGGCGCTGACCCTCGCCACCGTGGTGATCTTCAAGATGAAGCGCGAGCGCTACGCCTTCGTCACCATCATCCCGACCGTGTGGCTCTGCATCTGCACCCTGACGGCCGGTTGGCAGAAGATCTTCTCCGCCGACCCCAAGATCGGTTTCCTGTCGCATGCCGACCGCTTCTCGGCGGCGATCGCCGAGAACAAGGTGCTGGCCCCGGCCAAGACCATGGCCGACATGCACAAGATCGTCTTCAACGACCGGATCGACGCGGCGCTGGCGATCCTGTTCGTCGGCCTCGTGGTGGCCATCGCGGTCTTCGGCATCATGGCCTGCGTGAAGGCGTACCGGGCCGATCGCTGGACCGCGCTGGAGAGCGACGGTCCGTCCGCGGTTCCGGCGGAGTAGGCACCATGGCGCTATCGTCGGCCGAGTTGCGGGACCGCCTCAAGACCTTCTCGAAATGCGTCTGCGACGGCGCCCGGCTGATGGTGGGGCAGGGCGACTACGCGGCCTATGCCGCCCATATCCGCCGAACGCATGCGGACCAGGAGCCCATGACCGAGCGGGAATTCTTCCGCAACCGCGAGAATGCCCGCTTCGGCGTCGGCAACCGCAACGGTTTCCGTTGTTGCTGAAGGAGTCCGCCTGCTGCGACTTTGGCGGGTCTTAACCGGGTCTACAGCCTGTTCGTGTGCGGTTGTGGCAGCGGCACGGCAAATCGGCTTAGCTGGAGCCTCTGACGTTTGGGGGCACGATGACACAGCCGATGCCGGGCGACGCGCGATCCCTGGCTGGGCGGGTCGGGGCGATCACCTTCGACACGCGCCTCGCCGGGCTCACCGGCCTCGCCGTCCGGGGCTTCCTGCTGTCTCTGGTCACCTTCGGAATCTACCGGTTCTGGTATGTGACCGACCTGCGGCGCTACTTCTGGAGCCGGACCGTCGTGGACGGCAGCCCGGGCGAGTATGTCGGCCGCGGCAAGGAACTGTTTCTCGGGTTCCTGGTGGCGCTCGCGGTCCTGATCCCAATCTACGTGGCGATCTTCGTCGCCACCCTGTCGGTGCCGTGGCTCGCCCCCTTCGGCGGTGCCCTGTCCTTCGCCATCCTGTTCGTCCTCGGGCAATTCGCGCGCTATCGGGGCCGTCGCTACCGGGCCTCGCGCACTCTCTGGCGCGGAATCCGGCTCGGGCAGGACGGTTCGGCGATCACCTACGCGCTGATGGCGTCGGGGTGGGCGCTCCTGACCCTGGCGACCCTCGGACTCGCCTTCCCGTTCATGCGCGCGAGCCTGGAGCGTTACCGGATCAACCACACTCTGATCGGGTCGAGCCGCATGGCGTCGTCGGCCCGAGGCCGATCGCTGCTCCTGCCCTGGCTCGCCTTCTACCTCGTGGTGCTCGTCCCGGTTCTCGCCGCCGTCCTGGCCTTCTTCGCAGCCTCGGATTTTGCCATCCCGGCCGACCTCTTCGTGGCCAAGCCCGGCGGAAAACCCGGTGAGACCGTCTTCAATTCCGCCTATGCCGGCACTCCCATCGCCACCTACGGCGCCCTCCTCATCGGCACGATCAGCGTCTCCGCGCCCCTGGGGCTGCTGCTGATCCCGTTCTATCGGGCCCGCGAGACGCGGATCTTCATGAACGCGGCCAGCCTCGGCCCCGTTCGCCTCGCCTCGACCCTGAGAGCGCGACAGTTCTATTGGCCCTACATCGTCTACATGCTGTCGATCGTCGGCTTCATCACCGTGGTCGGCGTCGTGATCGGAGCCGGCGCCGTCTCGATCCAGACCGGCGGAGCCCTCAATGGCGCCCAGTGGGTGATCATGCTCGGGCTGGTCCTGGCCTATCTCGGCGGTGCCCTGTTCTTCGCCGTGCTCTACGTCCGGGTCATCACCGCGCGCCTCTGGGCCGCCGTCGCCACGACCACCCGGGTGGAGAACGCGGACGGTCTCGACGCGATCCTGGCATCCGGTCGACGGGTCGGCAGCGGGCTCAACGAGGGCCTCGCCGACGCCCTCGATGTCGGCGTCGCCCTCGAGATCGGGTTCTAGTGCAGCCGCACGGTTCGGACCGAACGGGCGCCGGGCAGGGAGCGACGCTCCACGCCGAAGGGCGCTATTTCGACGGGCTCAGCGCCCGAATCCATCCCGTGACGCTGAGGCTCGATCAGCGCCTGTGGATCGCGGGGCCGAAGATCGCCGTCGACTGGGATCTGTTCGACCTCGTGGCCGGCGACACGGTGGCACCGTTGATGCGGATCGGCCCGCGCGGCCAACCGGCTCGCGTGGAGGTCAGCGACAGCGCCTTCGCCGACGCCCTCACGGCCCGATGCCCCGATCTGCATCGGTCGGATGACAAGGGGTCCGGCGGCAATCTGCGGCTCGTCGTCTGGTCGATCGCCGCCGGGCTCTCGGTGATCCTGCTGGCGATCTACGGAGTGCCTGCCATCGCCACGCGGCTCGCCCCCGTGATCCCGATATCGGTCGAAGCACGCCTCGGCAGCGCCGTCGCGGATCAGGTCGACCGGATGCTCGGGCATCCCCCCGTCTGCGACGACGGTCCGGCCCGCGCCGTTCTCGACCGGCTGGTGGCACGGATGGCGGGGGAGCGCGGCCTGCCGGGCGAGCCCCGGATCGCCGTGCACCGCCACGCCGTCGCCAACGCGCTGACCCTGCCGGGCGGCCGCGTCATCGTCCTGTCCAGCCTGATCGACCGATCCGCGACCGCGGACGAGTTCGCCGGCATTCTCGCGCATGAGTTCGGCCACATCGCCGCCCGCGATCCGATGCGCGCCCTGCTGGCGGCCAGTGGCAGTTCGTTCCTCCTCAGCCTCGTCCTCGGCGATCTCACGGGCTCGACGCTCATCGTCGCCACCGGGCAGATGGCCCTCTCGGCCGGCTATTCACGGGATGCCGAGACCGCGGCGGATGCCTACGCGGTCGAAACCCTACGGCGCTCCGGCGGCGATGCCGGCGCACTCGCCACCATCCTCGAGCGCATCGCCCGGGATGAAGAACCGGACGGGGTCGCGAGCCTTCTGCGTAGCCATCCCTTCACACGGGAGCGCGCGCATCGCATCCGCGCCTTAGCCGGCAACGATACAGTCGGGCGCCACATCCTGACCGACGCGGACTGGCTCACGCTGAAGCGTATCTGCCGCAGCGTCGCGACGGCAGCACCCCGATAGGTCCGGCGTCGGTTCCGCACGCTTTCGTACAGTCTTGATCCGCGGATTTACACCCGGAAACAAAAATTCCGGCCTGGAACCACAATTGCGTCGCGGCGTCACGGCTACACATGGCCCCGTGGCATGCGACGAGCGTGGTACACCAGCCTGAACGCGACCACCTGGAAACCCGATGGGCCTCGTCCAGTATGCTCTGAAGTTCCGCATCACGATCTACGTGCTGGCCGTGCTGATGATGCTCGGCGGCGCGGCGGCGGTCGTGGTGGCGCCCAAGGACGTGCTTCCCACCGTCGACATTCCGGTGGTGGTGGTGGTGTGGACCTATAACGGCCTGTCGACCTCCGAGATGGAGCGTCGCATCACCACCTACGCGGAGTTTTCACTCTCCAACAACGTCAACAACATCGCCCGGATGGAATCGACCACCCTCCAGGGCACGGCGATCCAGAAGATCTACTTCGACGGCGCCGTGAGCATCAATCTGGCCATCGCGCAGGTCGTCTCGGCCATGAACTCGATCCGCGCGACGATGCCGCCGGGCGTGCAGCCGCCCATCGTCCTGCGCTTCTCGGCCTCCTCCGTGCCGGTGATCCAGCTCGCTCTCTCCTCCGACCGGGAGAGCCTGACCAAGGTCTTCGACTACGCCCAGTACCGCATCCGCCAGCGCCTGACCCAGGTCCCCGGCTCGACCCTGCCGTCGCCCTTCGGCGGCACCCCGCGCCAGATCATGGTCGACCTCGACCTGCACGCGCTCCAGGCCCTCGGGCTCACCGCCCTCGACGTCACCAACGCGGTGACGGCGCAGAACCTCACCATCCCGTCCGGCCTCGCCAAGATCGGCGAGCAGCAATACCCGGTGCAGCTCAACGCCTCGCCGGAGGCGATCGACGCCCTGAATCAGATCCCCATCAAGGTCGTGGGGGGACAGCCGATCCTGGTGCGCGACGTCGCCCATGTCCGCGACGGCGGTCCGCCGCAGGTCAATATCGTGCGGGCTGACGGTCTGCACTCGGTGCTGATGCGGATCTTCAAGAACGGCACCGCCTCGACCCTCGACGTGGTCAACAACGTCAAGAAGGCCCTGCCGGACATTCAGGCCGCCGCTCCCGAGGGCATGAGCCTCAAGCCCCTGTTCGACCAGTCGGTCTTCGTCTCGGCGGCGATCGAGGGCGTCATCCACGAGGCGATCATCGCGGCGGCCCTCACGGGCCTCACCATCCTGCTGTTCCTCGGCTCATGGCGCTCCACCATCGTGGTGCTGGTCTCGATCCCGCTCTCGATCCTGACCTCGCTGGCGATCCTGACGGCGCTCGGCGAGACCATCAACGTGATGACGTTGGGCGGGCTGGCCCTGGCGGTCGGCATCCTGGTCGACGACGCCACGGTGGCGATCGAGAACACCTATCGGCTGTTCGAGGAGGGCGAGCCCTTCCGCAAGTCGGTGGTGGAGGGCGCCGCCGGCATCGCCAAGCCGGCGCTGATCTCGACCCTGTCAATCTGCGCCGCCTTCGTGTCGGTCTTCGCCCTGACCGACACCCCGAAATACCTGTTCACCCCACAGGCGCTCGCGGTCGTGTTCGCGATGCTGACCTCGTACGTCCTGTCGCGCACCCTGGTGCCGGTCCTGATCGACGTGCTGGTGGCGCGAGAATACGACGCCAAGCACGGGGAGGACGCCGCGCCGCAGCAGGGCCGTATCGCTCGGGCGCTCAGCGGGATCGTCGGCCCGGTGTTCCGCCTCGCCGGCTGGTTCCGGCACGGCTTCGAAGCGCGGTTCGCGCGCTTCCATCGCGGCTATCTCGGTCTGCTCCACGTCGTCATCGCCCGCCGGATCGCGACGCTGACCGTGGTCGCAATCGTCTTCGCCGCCACGGCGGGGCTCTTCGTCTTCGTGGGCCAAGACTACTTCCCGCAGGTCGCTTCGAGCCAGATGACCCTGCACCTGCGTACCCGCCCCGGCATGCGGATCGAGACGGCCGAGCAGGTTTTCGCCCAGGTCGAGACCGTGGTCCGCGAAGTCATTCCCGAAGGGGAGATCGACCAGATCCTCGACAATATCGGCCTGCCGGCGAACAACTACAACTTCGCCTTCTCGGATGGTTCGTTCGTCGCCTACAACGACGGTCAGATGCTGATCAACTTGAAGGAAGGCCATGGCTCGGCGGCCGACTATACCAAACAACTGCGCGAGGTTCTGCGCGAGCGCTTTCCCGATGTGGTCTTTTACTTCCAGCCCTCGGACATCATCACCCAGATTCTCAACTTCGGCACCCTGGCGCAGATCGACATCCAGGTTTCAGGCCGCAACACCGCCAAGGATCTGGAGGTGGCGCAGACCATCGTCCGACGCCTCAAGGCCACGCGCGGCGCCGTCGACGTCCACCTGCACCAGATCGTCGGCACGCCGCAGTTCTTCGTCGATGTCGACCGGCGACTCGCCTCGGAACTCGGGCTGACGCAACAGCAGATCGCGCAAGGGCTGAACGTCTCGCTCTCGGGCTCCTTCCAGGTGACGCCGAACTTCTGGACCGATCCGAAGACCGGCATCCCCTATCAGCTCTGGGTGCAGACGCCGGAATACCGCAACGCGTCCCTCACCGACCTGCAGAACACGCCGCTTCTGGTCAACGGCAACGCGGATGCGCCGGGCGTCCTGACGCTCCTGTCCAGCGTCTCGACCATGCGGCGCGAGGGTTCGCAAACGGTGATCAACCACGTCAACACGCAGCCGACCTTCAACATCTACGCTGCCGTACAGGACAGCGACCTCGGTTCGGTCGCCAAGGAGATCCGCCGCATCGTCGCCGAGGAGCAGAAAACCCTGCCGGCCCCCGACAAGATCACCGTCCGGGGCCAGATCGAGAACATGGAATCGGCCTTCTTCCGGCTTCAGGTCGGCCTCGCGATCGCCCTGGTGGCGGTCTACCTGCTGATGGCGGTGAACTTCCAGAGCTGGGGCGACCCGTTCGTGGTGCTGGCGGCCCTGCCGCTGGCCTTCTGCGGCATCGTCGCGAGCCTGTTCATCACCGGGACCACGTTCTCGATTCCCTCGCTCTTCGGCGCGATCATGTCGGTGGGCATCGCCTCCGCAAACTCGATCCTGCTGGTGACCTTTGCCAAGGAGCATCGCGAGGCCACCGGCTGCGGAGCCGTCGAGGCGGCGCTGCTCGCTGGCGAGACCCGTCTGCGACCGGTGCTGATGACCGCGAGCGCGATGTTCCTCGGGCTGATCCCGATGGCGCTCGGCACGGGGGAGGGCGGCGAGCAGAACGCCGCCCTAGCCCGTGCCGTGATGGGCGGCATCGCGGTCGGTACGCCCGCGACCCTGCTGTTCGTGCCGTTCCTTTACGCCTGCCTCCGTCGGGGCGAGGTCAAGCCGCTGGAGGACTACGCGTGAGCCGGTGGCAGGTCGAAATACGGGATGGCAGGATGATGTCCGGTTCGGGGATGGGACAGTCGTGAAGCATCCGGAGCACGGTCCGTCCGAAATCCCGCCGCCTCCCGGGAAGGTGCCCTTCGTGCTCGTGGCGCTCGGCGCCATCGGGCTGCTCGCCTGGGGCGGCTACGGCCAGATGGAGCGCCGCGCGGCGGCGGCCGAGACGCAGCGCAAGGTCAACAGCTTCGTGCCGAAGCTACGCACGGCCACGGCCGAGCGCGCCGACAAGCCGATCGAGATCACCCTGCCGGGCCAGACCGACGCCTTCGCCAAGGCCGCGCTGTATGCCCGCGCCACCGGCTACATCGCCGAGCGCCGGGTCGATATCGGCAGCCGCGTGCGCCAGGGTGACATCCTGATGCGGATCGCGGCGCCCGACCTCGATCAGCAACTGGCCCAGGCCGAGGCGCAGACGGGCCAGCTCGAAGCCGCCCTGCTGCAGGCGCGATCCATGGTCGATCAGGCCAAGGCCAACGTGAACCTCGCCAACGTCACCAACACCCGCACCTCGACCCTGGCGGGGCAGGGCTGGGCCTCGAAGCAGAACGCCGACAATTCGCAGGCCAGCGTCCTCAGCCAGGCCGCGACCCTCGCCTCGGCCGAGGCAGGCGTGAAGGTGGCTCAGGCCAACATCAAGGCGCAGGCCGCGACGGTCGAGCGCCTGAGGGCGCTGACCGGATTCAAGGACATCATCGCGCCCTTCGACGGCGTGGTCATCCAGCGCGGCGTCGATGTCGGGGACCTCGTCCAGGCCGACGGAACCGGAACCGCCCTCCTGTCCGTCGATCGCGATGACATCCTGCGCGTCTCGGTCAACGTGCCCCAGAACCTCGCGGTCGGGGTGACGCCGGGAGTCGAAGCGGCGATCAAGGTGCCGCAGATCCCGAACCGGATGTTTTCCGGGAAGGTGGAGCGCAGCTCGGTGGCGCTGCTGACCGCGTCACGCACCCTGACGACGCAGGTCGACGTGCCGAACCAGGACGGTGCCCTGCGCGCCGGCCTCTACGTCTACGTCACCTTGAAGGTGCCTCGCATCGAAGCGAACGTGGTGATCCCGGCCGAAAGCCTCGTCTTCAATCAGCGCGGCACACAGGTCGCCCTGGCCCGCGAGGATGGCACGGCGCAGTGGCGTACGGTCCGAATCCGGCGCGATCTCGGCACCACGATCGAGGTCGACCAGGGCCTGGAGGGCGGCGAAGAGATCGTCCTCAGCCCCCCCGCCGACCTCCGCGACGGCCAGACGATCGAGCGCCAGCCGCCCTCCACCGACAGCAAGCCGCTGAAATCGGCCGCGCGCTGACAAGAGGGATCAGGCTGCGTCCGTTGCCTCCTGGTGGGGAGAGGTCAGGGGTGGGAATGGGTCCGCCAGCCTCCGCACCATGACGTTTCTCCGAACACCACCTTGAACACACAGGCTCGGCGACTTTCGCGCTGGCTGGAGATCCGCTGAGCAGGCAAGCGGCGCATCCCGTTATACGCTGTGAAGCCGGGACTCTTTCCGAAAACGTCTGGTCCGACACTCTGCCGATCCTGTGGCTGGCGCGCAGACCTGTCCGACGCACGCACGCGTCCTGGCATCGCTCCACCTGCCAAAGACGATACCCCCAGCAAAAGATTATTGTTTTGCAGAAATTATTTTCCGTGATATCTCATCCGTCAAGGAGCGGGAATGTCGAACGTATCGGTCATGCCGAAGCGGAATCAGGTGCCGCAGCTTCAGACTGAGGAGCATCTCACGCTTCGGCGCTGTGCCCGTTTTGCCGCACGGCTTGTCGCCACGGTCCTGGCGGCAACCCTGGTCTTCACCGTGGCCGTGCTCACGCTCGGCCTGGTTTTCAAAGGCTCGTGGCTCTGGCTTGCTCCGGGTGCGGCCTTCATCGGCGCCCGTCCCGCGGACGTTGTGGGCGTTGTGCCGTTCGAGGCTCTCCCTTGGCCGACCCGGTGGGCCTACGGAGCGAATTTCACTTTGACCCAGATGCCCGTCGCGGCCGTGCTCTTCGATCTCCACGCGCTGCTGCGCCAGTTGGCGGTCGGGACGGTCTTTGCGGCCGGACAGGTTCTACGCCTGCGTCGCATGGCGATCTGCCTCCTGGCTTATGCCGTCGCTCCGATCGGCGGACAGGCTCTGATCCGGCTCGCCGGGGGTGGAGTCGATCTCGCGTGGTTCCGCACCTCCTCGATGCACGCTCTGCTGCTCGCCGTCCTTCTGATCGTTCTGGCCGAACTCATACGGGCCGGTCAGGCGATCCAGGACGACCGGGACGGGTTCGTCTGATGCCGATCGTGATGCGCCTCGATGTGATGCTCGCGCGACGCAAGCGGAAGTCGAAGGATCTCGCCCGCGCCGTCGGAATCACGGAGGCGAACCTGTCGCTTCTGAAATCCGGCAAGGTTCAGGGTGTGCGCTTCGCGACCCTGGAAGCGATCTGCCGTGAACTCGGCTGTCAGCCGGGCGATCTGCTCGAATATGTGAACGACAGCGAAAACGCCCAGAGCCGCACCGGCTGACGATCCGATCCTCGATCTCGAACCGACCTGCCTTCACGGTGCAGGAGCGGAGACCTGTGACCATGTGCAAATTCTCAGGTGTTCGGCGCGCGCTCGTGATCGGTCTCGCCGCGGGGCTGCTCACTGCCTGTCTCCCGCCGCCGTCGCAGGTCAGTCGGGTTGCGGTGGTCTGGCCGGACGGCGGCGGGACCTCGGTCACGCTGCAGATGGAGCGGGCGTCCGGACGCTGGCTCGTACCGGTCGCCTTTCGGAGACCGGATGGGAGCGAACGGCGCTTGCTCGCTTGGCTCAACATGGGTGCGGCCGCTCCGATCCTGTCGAAGGATCTCTATCGCGCGTTGGGCCTCGCCGAGGGCCACGATCTTCTGATAGACATCGGTGGCGTCAGCGTCACGGTCGAGGCAGGGTCGGTGAAAGATGGCCCGGGCAGCGTCGACGGACAGGATCTCTTCGGTCTCCTGTTCGCACCTCGCACCGTCGAGGCCGTTCTGCCGGCTGGAGTGCTTCAGCACTTTGCCGTCACCATCGATCCAAAGACCGCATCCCTGACGCTGGCGCCATCCGGTGCATCGCGGAGCCGCGGCGTACCGGTTCCAGTCCGGACCAATCCCACGACGGGGATCACCGTGGTGGATGCGCAGGTCGGCGACCAACGCATTCCGCTCGTTCTCGATGTCGGCGCGCCCTATACATGGCTGCGTGGACGGACCGTTGCCGGGTGGCTTCTCCAGCATCCGGAGTGGCGCCGTGCCGACGGCGCGGTCGGGCGCGCCAACCTGGCGATGGCGGATCTGGCTCTCGAACGCGCTGGCACAATCATTCGCCTGCCGGGCATCGACGTCGGGGGATTGATGTTCCGGGATGTCGGGGCTTTGGGCACGGGCCCGCTCGGTGGCGCCATCGGCGACGCTGCCCTCGGCGAAATCTTCTGGGACACTTGGCAAGTGGATGCGGGCGAGCCGGTGACCGGCTGGCTGGGCAACAACGTTCTCGACACCGTGCGGCTGACGCTCGACTACGCAGCCGGCACAAGCTTCTGGGAGCGGCTGGGCAGCGACGATCCGGGCGATCTCGACGGTGTTGGCCTGACGCTGGTGCGACGCGATGCAGGCTACGCCATCGCGGCCGTCGCGACGAGGGACGGGTATCCCCTCGTATCCGGCGTCGAAGTGGGAGACCGATTGCTGCAGGTCGACGGGTATCCGCTCGATGGCCTCGCACCTGATGCCGTGCGGGCGAAACTGTCGGCGCGTCCGGGCGAGCGACGCCGCCTGCAGCTTGACCGTGCCGGAACATCCGTCACCGTCGCGACGGAAGGAACGCGCTTCTGACGATGGCGCACTTGCCGGTGCGGAGCGCGTTGGACCGCGTACGCCCTCAAGCCGGGCATCGTTCGATGCCCCCCGTCCGGGCCTCTTCATCGTTAAGTTCGCACGGAAGACGCGAGGCATCGACGAACAGACAGGACAAGGATCGGCGTGAACAGCCCGGCCCAGGCTTCAGCCATCCGCAGCCAGCCAGGGCGCCGGTTGCGTCGGCAAGCCCCGGCGTAGACAAGGCGGTCCCGGTGTCGCGCGCGACCCGCAACGGACCCCTTCATGCCGGCCCCACGCCCCGCCGATTTCCCCGATGGCTCGCGCTTCGCCTCGATTGCCGCCGCCATCACCTGCGTGGCGGTGGTGGGCATCGGGCTCAGCCTGACGATTCCGTTGCTTTCCCTCGAGATGGAGCGCATGGGCGCCTCCGGCACCCTGATCGGAATCAACACCGCCGTGGCGGGGCTCGCCGCCATCGTCACCGTGCCGTTCGTGCCGCGCCTGGCGGCCCGGCTCGGAGTTCTGCGCCTCCTCGTCGGCGCCATCGTGCTCGGCGCGCTCTGCCTCGTCGCCTTCAAGCTGCTCCAGGGCATCGGCTGGTGGTTTGTGTTGCGCTTCGTGTTCTCGATGAGTCTCGGCGCCCTGTTCGTGCTCTCCGAGTTCTGGATCAATGCGGCGGCGCCGCCGGAGCGGCGTGGGCTGGTGATGGGCATCTACGCCACGGTTCTGGCCCTCGGCTTCGCGGTCGGGCCGATCCTGCTGACACTCCTCGGCACACAAGGATACGCGCCTTACTTCGGGGGCGCCTTGCTGTTCCTCGTCGCCCTGGTCCCGCTCCTGCTGGCGCGGGGGCTGTCGCCGGTGATCGGGCACGGAGCATCGCGACCGTTCCTCGCCTATCTGCGCCTCGCCCCCGCCGCCACCGTCGCGGCCCTCGTCTACGGAGCGGTTGAGACCGGTGGATTCGCGATCCTGCCGCTCTACGGCCTGCGCCTCGGCTACGAGGCCGAGACCGCGGCCGGACTGGTCAGCGCGCTCGCCCTGGGCAACGTGCTGTTCCAGATCCCCTTCGGCTGGCTTGCCGACCGGGTCGACCGCCGCCTCGTCCTCCTCATGGCCGGGCTCGGCGGAGCCCTCGGGTCGATGCTGATTCCCCTCGCGTCGACCTGGTTTCCGGGCCTGCTCGTGCTGCTGTTCCTGTGGGGCGGCATCGCCGGAACGCTCTATACGGTTGGCCTCGCCCATCTCGGGGCCACCGTGCAGGGGCCCGAACTGGCAGGCGCCAACGCCGCCTTCGTCGTCCTGTACAATGTCGGCCTGATGCTCGGTCCGCCGCTCATCGGCGGAGGCATGGACCTGATCCCGCCCCAGGGCTTCGCCTACAGCCTCTGTCTGCTGTTCCTCGGCTACGCGGTGGTCGTCGCCCTGCGCATCGTCCAGCATCCGACGCACGAGGCGCCTTGACGAATCCCGGCCGATGAGGCAATCACCCGCCGGTATTCAGCCGGCCACCGCCGGCCCTTTTGCGTTTCGCTGATGCGGAATGCCGCGATCACAGGAGCGCCGCGTCCATGGCCAAGGCCGTCACCGTTAAAGTCAAGCTGATCTCGACCGCCGACACGGGTTACTTCTACGTCACCAAGAAGAACTCCCGCACGCAGACCGAGAAGCTGTCGATGAAGAAGTACGACCCCGTCGTGCGCAAGCACGTCGACTTCAAGGAAACCAAGATCAAGTAAGCCCGCCGGCGCCTCGCGCCGCGCTGGGGTTCGGAAGGCCGCTTTTCCGCGAGGGGAGGCGGCCTTTTTCGTTCGGCGGTGGGAACGGCAAGACGCGCCGGTTGATGTACCGCGCGGTTCGGGCGATGGAGAGCCCTCGGTGCTCCCACCCGCAGGATGACTTCCATGGCTGACGATCTGGCCCGCACCTTCGATGTCGACCTGTTCGTCATCGGCGGAGGCTCCGGCGGCGTCCGGGCGGCACGGATCGCGGCCGGATACGGCGCCCGGGTCCAGCTCGCCGAGGAATACCGGGTCGGCGGCACCTGCGTGATCCGCGGCTGCGTGCCGAAGAAGCTCATGGTCTATGCCGGGCGTTTCGCCGACGAGTTCGAGGATGCCGCCGGCTTCGGCTGGTCGGTGTCCGAGCCGTGCTTCGACTGGTCGGTGCTGAAAGTACGCCGCGACGCGGAGGTGGCGCGGCTGGAGAGCATCTACGACGCCAATCTCGGTCGGGCCGGCGTCACCATCATCCCCGAACGGGCGGTGATCGAGGACGCCCACACCGTGCGGCTGGTCGGCTCGGACCGGCGCGTCACCGCCCGTTTCATCCTCGTCGCGGTCGGCGCGCATCCGGTCAGGGAGCCGCTGATTCCGGGTGCCGAACTCGCCATCACTTCCAACGAGGTCTTCGAGTTGGATTCCCTGCCCGAGCGCATCCTGGTGGTGGGCGGCGGCTACATCGCGGTCGAGTTCGCCGGTGTCTTCGCCCATCTCGGTGCACGCACGACCCTGCTGCATCGGGGCGACAAGCTCCTGAGGGGCTTCGACGAAGAGGTCCGCGACGCGCTCGGCGAGGCCTATGCCCGGCGCATGGACCTGCGCCTGAACCGGACCGTGGAGCGACTCGATCGAACCGAGACCGGCATCCGGGCCACCCTCGACGACGGCACGACCCTGGAGGTCGATCAGGTCCTGACCGCCACGGGACGGCGCCCGAACACCGCCGGCCTCGGTCTCGAGGCGGTCGGGATCCAGCCCGATGCGCGCGGTGCGATCCCGGTCGACGCCTTCTCGCAGACCTCCATTCCCTCGATCTATGCCGTCGGCGACGTCACCGACCGTGCGGCGCTGACACCCATCGCCATCCGCGAAGGCCACGCTTTCGCCGATACGGTGTTCGGCAACACGCCGTGGTGTGTCGACCACGGCCTCATCCCCACCGCCGTGTTCTCGACTCCGGAGATCGGAGTCGTCGGCCATAACGAGGATGTGGCGCGCGACCTCTACGGCACCGTCGATGTATACCGTTCGCGTTTTCGCCCGATGAAGGCGACCCTGTCCGGCCGCGATGAGCGCGTGCTGATGAAGGTGGTGGTCGATTGTGCCAGCGATCGGGTCGTCGGCGTCCACGTCCTCGGCCACGATGCCGGCGAGATCATCCAGGCCGTGGGCATCGCCGTCACCATGGGCGCCACCAAGGCGGATTTCGACCGCACCGTCGCGGTGCATCCGACCCTCGGCGAGGAACTCGTCACCATGCGCAGCCCCGCGGTGACCAAGCACCCGGTCGGCGTCGGCTAGATCCCGCCCTCAGCCCGGCGGCCACTTGAAATCGTCGGCCCGCCCCGGTTGCGCCAGGGGCGCCGCCCCGCGCACCAGGCTGCGCTCCACTGTTCCAGACGGGTCCCCGTCGCGTGGGCGGCCGCTGATCAGGGTTCCGCCCGGCGTCACCTCGGCGCGTCCGAGGGGCACCACCGGCCCCGCAAGGGGCTTCACCGGCAGAGCGGGAATGCCCGGCGGTTCGGGCAGGCTCGGCAGCATCGCGGTGATCTGGCGGTCGATGGCTCCGGCATCGTCGAGCTTGACCGCCTCTCCTTCCAGGGGTGTCTGAGGCGCGGTCGCCACGGGCGCGGCGAGGGCGGGCGGCGGCGTGGCCGCGCCCGTCCCCATCATGCGCTTGAGCTCAACGTCGGCGAAATGCGCCATCTTGCGCGCGCCGGCTTTGGTGAAATGCACGCCGTCGGCGGTACGCAGCTTTGCCTCCTGGCCCTCGAGGTCGGGACCGGTGGCCGTGTAACGGTTGCGATCATCGACGAAGCCCGGCCAGATATCGACATAGGTCTGACCCGCCTTGGCGATGCGCTCACGGTAGATATCGTTGATCTCGGCGATGTCCTTCGTCAGTGCCTCGCTGCGCATGGGGGGCGCCCCGACCCAGATCAGCGGAATCCTTGCGTCGGTGAACACCTTGATCAGGGCATCGACGCGTTCGGAATAAACGGTCCGCCACCGGTCGTTCAGGGGATCGAGGGTCTGATCGCCCTCGCGGATCGGCTGGCGGTCGTTCGATCCCAGCATGACCACGGCATAGTTGGTCTTGGGATTGGCCTTGACGAAGTCCTCGGCCGCCTTCGGCCAATCCACCACATCCTTGCGCACCAAGCCGCTATCGGGTTTCGAGCGGTCGACCACGCCGATCTCCGTATTGTCCTCGAACACGTTCGAGAGCCCGCTGCCGAGGTGGCTCGCCAGCGTGTCACCGAAAACGGCGATCCGGGTCGTCGGCTCGACCTTCGGCACGACCGGCTTCGGCTGTGCGACGACGGGGGCTGGGCGCGGTCGACGCCGAATCGCCCGTCCGTCGTCGCGACCGCCGCGCGGATCGTCCGCATAGCTGCGCCCGCGTGTTGGAGCCGGTCGGGCGCTCGGCACCGGGGGCGCGGCCTGGGCCGGCGCCGGGCGATCCTCCCAAGGCCAGTAGAACTGCCGCGGTGCTTCCTGCGGCGGCGGTGCGTAACGGCGGCTGGCCTGGCGCGCCCCGTAGCCGCTGTCGTCGCGATAATAGTCGCGCGGCCGCCGGCGCGGCGGCTCGTAGTCGCCACCACGCGGCGCATCATAGGAATCACCCCACTGGGCCTGCGCCGGCACAGGTCCGGCGAGAAACAGGGACAATCCCGAGAGGAAACACCAGGCCGTGCGGGAAGCCGGCAAGGTCATGGGGCGCCTCGAAATGCTGATCGGCGGAGCGATCGGTCCCGCTACCTTAGCGGAGGATGCCGGCGAGGTCTAAGGCCGGCCCGCGAGATGAGCGAGGAGCTTCGGCGTCGCATAGCCATCGGCCGGCAGACCTTCGGCGATCTGAGCCTGCCGCACCGCCTCGCGCAATTTCGGTCCGGCGCGCCCGTCAGCGTCGCCCGCATAGAGGCCGCGCTTGGCCAGGGCGGCCTGCAGGGCCTGCAGCCCCGCTTTGTCGAGGCGCCCCTCCTTCGTCGGCCACGCCCGCGCCAGGGCCGGCCCGCCCGACAGCCGATCGGCGAAGTGTCCCACCGCCAGAGCGTAGGAATCCGAAGTGTTGTAGGCGCGAATGACCTCGAAGTTGTCGGTGATCAGGAAAGCCGGTCCGGAAAGCCCCCCGGGGAGGAACAGGCTCGCCGGGCCGCCGCTCGGGAGAGGCTTTCCGTCCGTGCGCCGTATGCCCCGCCGGGCGAAATCCGAGAGGTCGCCGCGATAGCGCGCGAGATCGAAATCGGCGGGCAGGATGACCTCGTAACCCCAGGAGAGCGATGGATTCCAGCCCAGCGTCTTCAGATAGGCCGCGATCGAGGCGAGTGAGTCGCTTTCCGATGTCCAGATGTCGCGGCGGCCGTCGCCGTCGAAATCGACCGCGTGTGCGAGGAAGCTCGTCGGCAGGAACTGCACCTGGCCCATTGCACCGGCCCAGGATCCCTTCATGCGATCCGGGGTGATGTCGCCACGCTCGAGGATCGTCAGGGCGGCAAGCAATTCATCGCGGAACAGGCTGCCGCGGAATTTGACCTCCGCCAAGGTCGACAAGGCACGGATGGTCGACATCGTGCCGGCAGTGGCGCCGAAATCCGACTCCACCCCCCAGAATGCAAGAACGATGGCGCGCGGTACGCCGTATCGGGTCTCGATTTCCGCGAGCACGCGCGCCAGATTGGCGGCCTGCGCCTGCCCACGCGCAATCCGACTGGCCGACACGGCACCGACGAGATAGTCCCAGACTGGACGGCTGAACTCACCCTGCCGGCGCGTCCGAGCGACGACGTCCGGGTCCGGCCCCGAGATCCCGGCAAACGCTGCCGTGAAGGTCGCGGCGGAAATGCCCCGTGCCTCCGCGTCCGGCCGCAATGCGGCGATGAAGCTGCCGAATCCACCGGTGATCTCGCGAGCGGCGACGGGCGGAGACACGCCTGCTCCCGTGGCGAGCACCGGACCTGCGCCGATCAGGCTTGCAAGGACGAGGGCTGACCAGCGCGTCACGTGCGATTGCGGCGGGTGAGGGCTTCTTCCCAAGCGAAGGCCTGACCGACGATCTCGTCGAGATCGTCGTATCGCGGCGTCCATCCGAGAGCCCGGATGCGCTCGGCCTCCGCCACGATCTGCGCCGGATCGCCGGGCCGGCGCGGCGACAGGCGGACCTCGAAGTCCCGCCCGGAAACGCGTTTGACCACCTCGATCACCTCGAGAACCGAGTAGCCCTGGCCATAGCCGCAATTCAAGGTCAGGCTCTCGCCGCCGGAGCGGAGGTGATCCAGGGCGACCCGATGCGCCTCGGCGAGGTCGGAGACCTGAATGTAGTCGCGGAGGCAGGAGCCGTCCCGCGTTGGGTAGTCGGTCCCGTAGACATCAAGATGCGGGCGTTGCCCAAGGGCGGCCTGCGTGGCCACCTTGATCAGGTGCGTCGCGTTCGGAGTCGATTGCCCGGTCCGGCCGCGCGGGTCGGCGCCCGCGACGTTGAAGTAGCGGAGGATGACGTAGGAAAACCCATGCGCCTTGGCCGCATCGGCAATCATCCACTCGCTCATCAGCTTGGAGCGACCATAGGGATTGATCGGTGCCGGTACCAGGCTCTCCGGCACCGGGACGGTCTCCGGTTCGCCATAGACGGCGGCTGTCGACGAGAAGATCACATGCTTGACGCCGCAACGGACAGCCGTCTCGATCAGCGCCCGGGTCTTCACCGTGTTCGCCAGATAATAGTGGAGCGGATCAGCAACCGAATCCGGCACTACGATCCGCGCAGCGAAGTGAGCGATGGCATCGATGCGATGCTGAAGGATGACCTCGGTGACAAGCGATTGATCGGCAATGTCGCCGACGACAAGCTTTACTTCAGGCGGAAGTGACCAATCGAAACCAGTCGACAGGTCGTCGAGAACCACAACCTCGTCGTGGCCGGCATCGAGCAGAGCCAGCACCATGTGACTGCCGATATATCCCGCACCGCCTGTCACCAGAACCGCCATCACATCCTCTCCCCAATCATTTCACCGACGATATATCCGAAATCGAGCTTGTCGGTTATGTCCATTACGCCGGTTGCCCGATGACCTCCGTTAACAGAGGTTGTATTGCGCCATCGTCAAACCCTTCGAGGTTTTCCTCATCCTCCCTTGTTATCGGGTCCCGCTTGATGAAACCGATTCGCAAAGCCGTCCTGCCTGTTGCCGGCTTGGGCACCCGCTTCCTCCCGGCCACCAAGGCCGTCCCGAAGGAGATGCTCACCGTCGTCGATCGCCCGGTGGTCCAGCACGTCGTCGACGAGGCCCGCGAAGCGGGGATCGAGCACTTCATCTTCGTGACGGGGCGCGGCAAGGCGGTGATCGAGGACCATTTCGATGTGGCCTTCGAACTCGACCGGATGCTGCAGGAGCGCGGCAAGACGGAGGCCTACGAGTCTCTGAAGCGCGACCTGCCGGCCGCCGGCCAGACCAGCTTCACGCGCCAGCAGGCTCCCCTCGGCCTGGGCCATGCCGTCTGGTGCGCCCGTGAGATCGTGGGTGACGAGCCCTTCGCCGTTCTGCTGCCTGATATGCTGAGCCGAGGCTGCATGCAGCAGATGCTCTCCGCCTACGAGCGTCACGGCGGCAACGTCATCGCCGTCGAGGAGGTGAAGCCGGAGGAGACGCATCAGTACGGCATCGTGGGAGTCGGCCAGACCTTCGGTCAGACGTTCGAGATCAACGGGATGGTGGAGAAGCCGAAGGCCGGCACGGCCCCTTCGAACTTCATCATCTCCGGACGCTACATCCTTCAGCCCGAGATCTTCGATATCCTCTCCCATGGCGAGAAGGGCGCAGGCGGCGAGATCCAGCTGACCGACGCGATGATCAAGCTGGCACAGGATCAGGCCTTCTTCGGCATGCACTATCAGGGCAGGACGTACGACACCGGTTCGAAGCTCGGTTTCCTGACGGCGAACATCGCCTACGCACTGGAGCGGCCCGACCTTGCCGATGCTTTGAAGGTCGAGATCGCGCAGCTTCTCAGCGAGCACTGAACGCCCCGCAGGGGGCTCGGCGAGCGCCTATGCGGCCGTAGCGCGCGGACGAAAATCTGCGTTGAACGCCGTACAATCTTCTTGCTATTTGTGCGGCGCACTTTAGATTGTGCGTTGCGGGACCGCGATGGCGTCGCGGTTCGGCAGCCCTTCTTGGGCGTTTCCTCCCTAGACTTCGGGCCGCTCTTCGGAGCGGCCTTTTTTTGTCCTATGCCGTTACTGCCGGGAACAGGGACAGACATGAAGCACGGGACGGGGGCAGAGAGCGCAGCCAGATTCTGGCCGCATCTCGCACGTTTCATATCTCTGGATGTACGCGTTGGGACCTGGGCACAGGCGAAAGGGCCTTGGGTCGCCGGAGCCTACGAATTTCTAAGGTTTGGCATCAAGCAGGGCTGGGCCTGCCTGTTTGGTGGCCTGCTCTGCGCCGCCGTGATCGGGAGCTATCTGTTCTATCCGCCCGATGCCGCCCTGAGCCGCTACGATGCGCTGACCCTCGCGGCCATCGCCATCCAGGCTAGCCTGCTCGCCTTGAAGATGGAGACCTGGGAAGAGGCGAAGATCATCGCCCTCTATCACGTCGTCGGCACGGTGATGGAGGTGTTCAAGACCAGCGTCGGATCTTGGATCTATCCCGAAGCAAGCGTCCTGCGGATCGCCGGTGTCCCGCTCTTCACGGGCTTCATGTATGCCAGTGTCGGGTCCTACATCGCGCGGGTCTGGCGCCTGTTCGACTTCCGCTTCGCCCATCATCCGCGTCTGTCCCTGACGCTACCCCTGGCCGGGGGGATCTATGTGAACTTCTTCAGCCACCATGTGATCTGGGACATGCGGATTGCGCTATTCTTGGCCACGGTGCTGCTTTTTGGACGGACGTGGGTGTATTTCAAGGTCTGGCAGGTCCACCGCCGGATGCCGCTGCTTCTAGGCTTCGGCCTTGTGGCAGTGTTCATCTGGATTGCGGAGAATATCGGCACCTACACCCGGGTCTGGCTCTATCCGAAGCAGGTGACCGGCTGGTCGCCCGTATCCTGGCAAAAGTTCGGGTCCTGGTTCCTGCTGATGATCGTCTCGTACGTCCTCGTGACACTCGTGAGCCGACCGCGGCCATTTCGACAGCCGGCTCGCGCAGAGTGCGGCGCCGATCCGGCGCCGACGAACGAACGTCAGTTCAAGTAGGTGCGGATCCAGTTCGGCGAGAGAACCTCACCATCCTCGGTGATGATCCAGGGCTGCTTGGCCGGGTCGGACAGGGCACCGGCGGCGGCTTCGATCGCTTCGCGCAGGGTGCGGTAGCGGGCCGGCTGGGCGAGGGGAGCCGGAACCGGAGCCGTACGCCAGATCGTCAGATCGGCGGGACGTTCCAGGGCTTGGGTTTCCATTTTCGTATTCCTTCAATCGTGAGGGTTGTTCCCCGCGATACCGGATGACCGGGTCAAGACCTTTACGGCCTCGAACCTGAACATTCGCTGCGGGACGTTCATCGGTATGAATGGAAGCATCTCTGAGGCGGCTTCGAGGCTATTTCAGACCACAATGAAATGTTCATTTCAGCCTGAACCCTGTCTCCCTCATACAATGCGCTTGCGCGGTGCAATTAGCGCAGAATATGGCCGCTTTTGGACGCCTTCTCGTTCGGTTTGTCACCAAGCCTGACAATGTCGGGCCGATGTTTATCTTTGGCAGCCGCCAGAATCGGTGTGCTGTCACACCCACGCCGGCGGTGGTACCGCATCAGTTGAAGGGCGATGCGTCACTGACCAGTTAATGGAAATGACGTGCGACGCGATTTTCGCCGCATGGTGAAGAGGATGACACATGCGCGATCGGTCTTCGCCGCAGCCTCCGGCGGATCGTTTCCTGCGATGGGTCGCCGGTGCGGCGATCGTCCTGCTCACACTCTTCGTCGCGCAACCCTACCTGACCGGTCTTGCGTTCTCCGAGCGGACGTCCCGCGCCATTACCGCCCGGGGCGACCTCGCGCCGGCCGAGGCGACGACGGTCGAGTTGTTCGCCCGGGCGAGTCCGTCCGTGGTTCACGTCTTCGTTCAGGCTGCTGCTCAAGGCCGAGCCCTGATGGGCGTCGACGCGGACGATGGCGACCAGAACAACGGCGCGCAGACCGGCACCGGCTTCGTCTGGGACGCGGCCGGACATATCGTCACCAACAATCACGTGGTTGCAGCGGCTGCGCAGGGCGGCAGCTCCGTCGCCGTCCGCCTCTCCTCCGGCGCGGTGGTGTCGGCAAGTTTGGTCGGTGCGGCACCGAGCTATGATCTTGCCGTGCTCCGCCTCGGCCGCACGACCGCCGCACCGCAACCCCTGGCGATCGGCACTTCGGCCGACCTGAAAGTCGGACAGGCGGCTTATGCCATCGGCAATCCCTTCGGTCTGGATCATACGCTGACCACGGGCGTGATCAGTGCACTCCAGCGGCGTCTACCCACGAGCGCGGGCCGCGAATTGTCGGGCGTGATCCAGACCGATGCCGCGATCAATCCCGGAAATTCGGGTGGTCCGCTTCTCGATTCCGCCGGGCGCCTCATCGGCGTGAACACGGCAATCTTTTCGCCGTCAGGAGCCAGCGCGGGCATCGGCTTTGCAATCCCCGTCGATGTGGTGAACCGGGTCGTTCCCGAACTCATCCGAAACGGCCGGACCCGCAATCCCGGCATCGGGATTATCGCCGGTCAAGAGGCCACGGCAGCGCGCCTCGGCATCGATGGCGTCGTCGTTCTGCGCGTCCTCCGCGGGTCGCCGGCCGCGGCGGCCGGCCTGCGCGGTGTCGATCCCCAGACCGGCGACATCGGCGACATCATCGTCGGCGCCGGCAACCAACCCGTGCATCGCCTCGCCGATCTCACCGCCGTGATGGAGGCGGCCGGCCTGGGTGCGCCGATCGAACTGACCGTCGAGCGCGACGGGCGCACACGCCGTGTCCGTGTCACGACGTCCGACGTTGCGGAAAGACGTCTTTGACTCTCGACCTCTCGTCAGGTGGGGCGCCGACCGGTAAAGCGGCTCCGGCGATCAGCGAAAGCGACTCATGGTCTGTCACCGTCCCGTGCCGATTCTCCTGCTCTGGTTCGCCGGCATGGTCGCCGCCGATGCCGGAGAGCAGATGCCGCCCCGTCTCTGCCCGGAGAACGCGCCGGAAGGCGTGCGGCTGCCCTCGCGGCGCGGGTGCGGTAGCGAACGCGCGCCGGACCGATCGGCTCGGGATCAGGGCTTGCGTGACATCGACGGGGTGAAACTTCGAGTCGGCGGGCGGATCACCGCTGAGTACGGCGTCAGCCGGTGACGTTCATCGCCGGCATCGTCGCGCTCCTGATCCTGTGGTGGTTCGCATCCCATGCGCGCCGGCGGTATCCGGCGCTGAGCACGCGCCTGCTGCGGCAGGTGGGTGGCTATCTTGCCCTCGCGGCGGCGGGGCTTTTCCTGTTCCGCGGCCGGCTCGAGTTCGCGCTCCTGCTGGGCGCGGGTGGGACCTGGCTGCTGGAGGGTTCCACCGGATTGAAAACCCGCTTGAACGGCATCGCTTCCCGGTTCGATCCGAGACAATTCGGCGGCGGCAGCATCCGGTTCGATCAAAGCGGCGACGGGATCGCGCTGATTGGTCCCTATGCGGGGCAACCCCTGTCGGCGATCCCCGTGCCCGGTCTTCTCGCCCTGTTCGGACGCGATGCCGTCACCACCCGCCGACTAGAGGCGTATCTCGACCGCCGGCATCCCGGCTGGCGTGTAGACGCTCAGGGAGATGCCGACACGGGGCCGCGCCGTGCGGCGTACCCAGGGGCGATGACGGAGCAGGAGGCCTATGAGATCCTGGGGCTTGAGCGCGGGGCGTCCCTGGAGCAGGTCCGCACGGCCCATCGGACGTTGATGAAGCGGCTGCACCCCGACCAGGGGGGAACGGCCGAGCAGGCGGCGCGCGTCAACGCGGCCCGTGACAGGCTTAACAACCGACATCGCTGATACTCCACGCGCGTTGCCAGACAGGGAATGTCGAACGTACCGCCGACCGGTGGAACGAACCGGGCATGCGTATCCTGTGCCGGACGCGCGATGAGGCGTCCGGGCCGATCGAAGGTCGCCGACGGGGACCTTAGCTACGGGTGGCGAAGCAACTGAAACCGCTGCGCTTCAGCGCGTTGCAGGCGTCCTGGGCGGTATCCTGCTCGGCGAAGCCGGAGAACCGGGCCCGGAACAGAGTCGCGCCGCCATGCTCGACCTTCACTGTGTAGGGCGAGGCCTTGGAGAGCGTCCCACCGGCACGGCTGCGGGCCTCGGCGAGCATCGACTTCGCCTTGTCCTCGTCATCCATGGCGCCGAGCTGGATCACCCAGGCGGTCGGCGTGATCTTCGCGCCGGCCACCGGCTTCGGCGCCTCGGCGCGCGGACCATCGATGGAGGCGAGGCGGGCATCGCTCTTGCCGCCCGACGGGAAGGCCGCAGGACCGCTCGTGGCCGCATAGGCCTGCGCAGAATTCGGAAGGGCACCGGACCGCCACTTCGCACCGGCGCTCCCGGGGGTCGTGGTGGCGCTCCGGTTGGGTGTGATGTCGAGCGGCTGGCCGGCACGGAGCGTCGACGCGGTGGTCTCGACATCCTCCTCGTCGTCCGCCGAAGCAACCTGCGTCCGCGTCCGCGAAGCGCCGTCCGCCACCACGGCCGGACGCGCGCGCTCGGCGACCTCGATGGTCGAGGGCGTCTGTCGCGAACCCGCATAGGCGCGCGGCAAGGATTGGCGCACGAGGTCGGCCATGATGCGATCACGGCTGGCGCCCGACTTGCCACCCAGCACGATCGCCACGATCTGGCGATCGTCCAGCTTGGCCGCCGTCATCAGGTTGAAGCCGGAATCACGAGTGTAGCCGGTCTTGATTCCGTCCACCCCCTGCACGTTGCCGAGGAGGCGGTTGTGGTTGCCGATGACCCGGCCGCGAAAGGCGAAGGAGCGGGTCTGGAAGTACTTGTAATAGCGCGGGAAGCGGTCCTGAATCGCCCGCGCCAGGATCGTGAGGTCACGGGCCGTGGTGATCTGGTCGGCGTCCGGCAGCCCGGAGGCGTTGGCGTAGTGGGTCCGGCTCATGCCGAGGGCCTTGGCCTTCTGCGTCATCATGTCCGCAAAGCGCGATTCCGAGCCGGCAATATTCTCGCCGATGGCGCAGGCGACGTCGTTGGCCGACTTGGTCACGATCGCCTTGATCGCCTCCTCGACCTCGATGGTCGAGCCAGGGCGCAGACCGAGCTTCGAGGGAGCCTGCGAGGCCGCAAAGGACGAGATCGTCAAAGGCGACTCGAGGGTGTAGCGGCCACGCTCAAGCTGTTCGAACAGCATGTAGAGCGTCATGACCTTCGTGATCGAGGCCGGGTGACGCAGCGAGTCTTCGTTGATCGCATGCAACGTCTTGCCGGTCTTCACGTCCACCACCATGGCGGCGTAGGGCGGGTTGTAGCCACCTCCGCCGCCACCGCGGTGATGGTGACCGCGACGGGCCTCCGCAGGAGAGGCGAGGGCGGCCAGAACGGCGGCCGCCGCGATCGCGGCCGGCAGGGCAGGCACCCGGCCGACGCGGGGAGTATGGCTACGCATCACGACTCACTGCCTCGACATGCACAGCCCGCAGGCCGGCTTGCACCGCAACATCTCGGCGGAGCGGGCGGTCGGTCCGCCCAAACCCCGCAACATCTGTCAATCAGGCTAGGTGGACGCAGTTACGGCCCGGTTAATGCCTGGACGTCAATTCGCCGGGAAAACATCCCGTGTTGCATCGCAATATAAATCTTGACGTTCGATGGTGCATCGCACACATCAGGTCACAGGCCGCTCGCAGTCGACCGGGCCTCCACCCGAGACGTCAGGGACTGGCCTGAAAAAGCCGAGAGGATCGCCAGATGACCCAAATGTTCGACAAAGCTTCCACGATGAGCAAGACGGGCCTGTCCGACGCGCTGAGAAGCGTGTCCCTGGTGGCCAAGACCAACCAGACGGCCGGGATCGAGATGGTGGACTTTGCCAAGGACTCCTACGCAGCCAGTTCGGAAGCCATCAAGAAGCTGGCCGGCGCGCGTACGATGCAGTCCGCGCTCGAGATCCAGACCGCGTATCTGATGGCCTCTTACGAGCGGCTTCAGGCGCAAGCGAACACGATGACGGAACTCTACCGAGGGCTGGCGAAGGAAATCGGCGCGCCCCTCCAGGACAAGACCGGGTTCGGCATGCCGGCCTTTTTCGATCCCAAAACTTTCTTCGATCCGAAAGCCTTCTTCGATCCCAAAGCTTTCCTAGATCCGAAAAATTTTCCGAAACTTCCGGGCTTTCCGGGCGCGCCCAAGACGCTGGCCGCCTGAGCGCAGACCCGGCGGGGGGGCATCGGCCTCCCTTCGCGAGACCCGGAACACCCCCCTTCGACCCTGCGCGAGTCTTCGCGCGGGGTCGTTTGCGTTCGAGCGCCACGCGGCGGCGATGCGGCGGACAGAACCGCTGTCCGGGCCCCACCGATGCCTTGCTGAAAGCGGTATCGGACAAGTGCGCGCATCCGACTGGCGAAGCGGCCGATCGCTCTATAGATTACTCCCGATGCGAGCGCGCCTCGCCGGCGTGACCCGCGGACCAGCAGCCTACGAGCAGCATGCCGCACTATGGGGTCGATGCGATTCAGATGACCGACGTCCTGATACGGGGCAGCGAATCCTCACGCGCGAACGGCCCCGACACCCCGACGCAGCTTCGCCGTGTCGCCGAAGTGCGCGCGGTCGACGAACCCCACGAGCCGGGTGGTACCGATGACGGGCGGTCCGGAACCGCCATCATCACCCGAACGAAGCCTAAGACGAAGCGACCGAGCCTTTATCGGGTTCTCTTGCTGAACGACGACTACACGCCGCAAGAATTCGTCGTGCACGTCGTCGAGAAATTCTTCAACAAGTCGCAGGAAGCCGCCTTTCAAATCATGATGCACGTACACCACAACGGTGTCGGCGAGTGCGGGATCTTCACCTACGAAGTTGCGGAGACCAAGGTGACGCAGGTCATGGACTTCGCCCGCAAACACCAACATCCTCTCCAGTGCGTTATGGAAAAGAAATAGGCACCCCACACAGAGGCCACGCTTTGCCCAGCTTCTCTCGCAGCCTAGAACAAGCTCTCCACCGCGCCTTGGCGCTCGCCGGTGAGCGCCGGCACGAATACGCGACGCTGGAGCATCTCCTGCTCGCCCTCGTCGACGATCAGGACGCGGCCGCCGTCATGCGCGCCTGCAACGTCGAGGTCGACACCCTCAAGCGCAGCCTGGTCGAATACGTCGACACCGAATTGGCGAACCTGATCGGGGACGGCCGGCAGGATGCCAAACCGACAGCGGGGTTCCAGCGCGTGATCCAGCGCGCGGTGATCCACGTGCAATCCTCCGGGCGCGAGGAGGTCACAGGTGCGAATGTGCTGGTGGCGATCTTCGCCGAGCGCGAGAGCCACGCCGCCTATTTCCTGCAGGAGCAGGACATGACGCGCTACGATGCCGTCAATTACATCAGCCACGGCATTGCCAAGCGGCCGGGAGCCTCCGAGTCGAAGCCTGTGCGCGGAGCCGACGAGGAAGCGGCCTCGGAGCGTCCCAGCGGTGATGAGGGCGAGGGTCGCGCGAAGAAGAAGGGCGATGCCCTCGAGGCCTATTGCGTCAACCTCAACAAGAAGGCCCGTGACGGTCGCATCGATCCGCTGATCGGACGCGAGAGCGAGGTGCAGCGCACCATCCAGATCCTCTGCCGCCGGCAGAAAAACAACCCTCTGCTGGTGGGCGAGCCGGGCGTCGGCAAGACCGCCATCGCCGAGGGTCTGGCCCGCAAGATCATCAACAAGGAGGTGCCCGAAGTCCTCATCGAGGCCACGGTGTTCTCCCTCGACATGGGTACCCTGCTGGCCGGTACCCGCTATCGCGGTGACTTCGAGGAGCGCCTCAAGCAGGTGATGAAGGAGATCGAGGCGCACCCAAACGCGGTGCTCTTCATCGACGAGATCCACACCGTCATCGGCGCCGGTGCGACCTCGGGCGGTGCCATGGATGCCTCGAACCTCTTGAAGCCCGCCCTGGCGAACGGCTCGCTCCGCTGCATTGGTTCGACCACCTACAAGGAGTACCGCCAGTACTTCGAGAAGGATCGCGCCCTGGTGCGCCGCTTCCAGAAGATCGACGTCAATGAACCGTCGATCCCCGATGCGATCGAGATCGTGAAGGGCCTGAAGCCGTACTTCGAGGAATTCCACAAGCTCAAGTACACCACCGAGGCCGTGAAGGCGGCGGTGGAACTCTCGGCCCGGTACATCAACGACCGCAAGCTGCCCGACAAGGCGATCGACGTCATCGACGAGACCGGCGCATCGCAGATGCTGGTCCCGGAGGCACGCCGCAAGCGCACCATCGGCGTTAAGGAGATCGAGGCGACCATCGCCACGATGGCCCGCATCCCGCCCAAGACCGTGTCGAAGGATGACGCGGTGGTTCTCAAGAACCTGACCGAGAACCTCAAGCGCGTGGTCTACGGCCAGCCGAACGCCATCGATGCGCTCACATCCGCGATCAAGTTGGCTCGCGCCGGTTTGCGCGACCCGGACAAGCCGATCGGTTCGTACCTGTTCGCGGGTCCGACCGGCGTCGGTAAGACCGAAGCCGCCAAGCAGCTCGCGGCGTCCCTCGGTGTCGAGATGCTTCGCTTCGACATGTCCGAGTACATGGAGCGCCACACGGTCAGCCGCCTGATCGGCGCGCCTCCCGGTTACGTCGGCTTCGACCAGGGTGGCCTGCTGACCGACGGCATCGATCAGCACCCGCATTGCGTCCTGCTGCTCGACGAGATCGAGAAGGCGCATCCGGACCTCTTCAACATCCTGTTGCAGGTCATGGATCACGGCAAGCTGACAGATCACAACGGCAAGCAGGTCGATTTCCGGAACGTCATCATCATCATGACGACGAATGCGGGCGCGTCCGACCTGGCCAAGTCCGCCTACGGCTTCACGCAGGCGAAGCGCACGGGCGACGACGTCGAGGCCATCAACAAGCTGTTCGCACCGGAATTCCGCAACAGGCTCGATGCGATCATCTCGTTCGGGCACCTGCCAAAGGAAGTCGTGGCGAAGGTGGTGGACAAGTTCGTCCTCCAGCTCGAGGCGCAGCTGGCCGATCGCAATGTCACCATCGAGCTTTCGGACGAGGCGCGCGAGTGGCTGACCGAGAACGGCTACGACGATGCCATGGGCGCCCGGCCTATGGCCCGGCTGATCCAGTCGACCATCAAGACTCCGCTGGCCGACGAGGTTCTGTTCGGACGGCTTAAGGATGGCGGCGCGGTCCGAGTCGTGGTCCGCAAGCCCGAAGGCGAGGGCAAGGAGGCACTCGGTTTCGAATTCCCGGCCGGCCCGGTGACGCCGAAGCCCGAGAAGGATGTCACCAACGCCGCCAAGAAGCACAAGCGGACCCGGGCCAAAGCGTCGACGCGCAAGCCGACCGACAAGCGTGATGACAAGGGTGGGTCCGGTGGCGGCGGCTCGGGCGTTCGTACCGTCCCAAAAGTGCCGTTGGTCAAGGCCTGATCGCGTAACCAGCCGGTCTCTCCGTTCATCGGAGGGGCCGGTTTCATGGTCTTGAACGTTGAGAAAACCAGACCCGCCGGTCGACATGAGATCGCCGGGTGGTTAGCAAGCGCGGGAACGGAGAGCGGGCGCTGCAACGACAGATGGGCCGGAAACGCCTCCCTATCGCTGAGAACGATTGAGGAGGGCGCCCCCCGGATGAGTGACTTACACGAAGGTCCCCTCACGCCGATTTCGCAGACCCACCAGCCCGTGCCGAAGCTGACGGCCCGCGAACAGCGTCGGCTGCGTCGCAAGCGCCGGCGTCAGGGCGAGGAAATCCTGGGCTGGATCCTCGTTCCTGTCATCGTCGTCGGGATTTACTGGGGTGTGACGGCCGGACTCGACGTTCTCGGTACCTCGCCGGGCCAACTCTGGGATCAGCTAATGCAGGTCAAGGCTATGCTGGAGAAACGCAGCTGACGCCTACGGCCGCTTCAGAGCGTGAATCGAAAACAGGGCGGCCGGGTCGGTCCAGACAGACCCCGCCTCCCAGCCGGCCTCATAAGCCAAGGCACGGAAGCGATCGATCGTATACTTGTAGCTGTTCTCGGTATGGATGGTTTCGCCTTCCGCGAAAGAGATGCGCCGATCGGCGATCTGGATCGTCTGCGCTGTCCGGCTGACCAGATGCATCTCGATGCGAGAGGCGTCCGCATTGAAGAAGGCACGGTGCGTGAAGGCATCGCGGTCGATATCGGCACCGAGCTCTTGTTTCATGCGGACAAGAAGATTGCGGTTGAAGGCCGCCGTTACTCCCGCCACATCGTCATAGGCCGCTTCGAGGACCGCCCTGTCCTTCACGAGATCGACCCCGATGATCAACGTTGCGCCGGAGCCCAGAACCTGTCCGAAGTGTTCGAGCAGACGGGCTGCTTGGGGCGGCTCGAAATTACCGATGGTCGAGCCGGGAAAGAAGCCGGCCACAGGTCCCTCCGCGAGTCCCGACGGCAGGGAGAAGGCCCGGGTGAAGTCGGCGGCGACGGGGGTGATCGCGAGATGGGGGAAATCCTGCGCCAAGGCCTCGGCCTCGCTGCGCAGGAAGCTTTCCGAAACGTCGACCGGAACGTATCCGGCAAGGTCCGGCCGATGCACCAAGAGGCGCCGTACCTTGACGGTCGAGCCGCTGCCGAATTCTACGAGCGTCGCCCGCTCCGGAAGGGCCGCGGCAATCGCCGAACCCTGCGCGTCGAGGATGCCGAGTTCGGTTCGCGTCGGATAATATTCAGGCTGGCGGGTGATCGCCTCGAACAGGTCTGAACCGGCAGCATCGTAGAAGTACTTCGCCGAGAGGAACTTCTGGGGTGCCGACAGGCCGGTGAGGACATCGTCGAGGAATTGCCGTTCGGCGTCGAGGGCCGTGATCGGCGTCGCATCCGTGAAGACGGGATTGATGGTCAAGGGATCTCTCCGGATACGCGACAGGTCGAGGGGAGCAGTCAGATGCGGGTGTCGGACAGGCGCAGGCCCGTGAATTGCCAGCGCTGATGCGGGTAGAAGAAATTTCGGTATTCAACGCGCGCATGGCCTTGCGCCGTGGCGACCGATGAGCCGCGCAGCACGAACTGGTTCGACATGAACTTGCCGTTGTATTCGCCGAGCGCTCCGTCGACCGGGCGATAGCCCGGATAGGCGGTGTAGGCGCTGCGGGTCCATTGCCAGACGAGGCCGAAGGCGTCCGAAAGTTTGTCCTCGCGGGCAGCGACCTCCCACTCGAACTCGGTCGGCAGATCCCGTCCGGCCCATCGGGCATAAGCGTCAGCCTCGAAGTAGCTGATATGGGTCACCGGGAGAGTTGGGTCGATCGGCTGGATGCCGGCCAGGGTCATGCTTGCCCACGCTTGGCGGCCACTGATCTCTTCGGCCTCCGAGACGCCGTCACGGCGCCAGTAACCCGGCGCCTCCCAGCCCTCAGCCTGGGCGGCGATCCAGCCATCCGAAAGCCAGAGTTCGGGGCGCGTGTAGCCACCATCGGCCATGAAGGCGAGCCATTGTGCGTTCGTCACGAGGGCTCTGTCGATGGTACCGCCCTGGATCAGAACCTCGTGGCGCGGCGATTCGTTGTCGAACGAGAAGCCCTCACCCGTATGCCCGATCGGGACGATGCCGCGCGCGATATCCGAACGCCCCTCTGCGCCAACCGGTCGAGGGAAGCGCCACCCGGCGTCATAGGCTGGTCCGAGGGGGTTCTGCGCAAAGGCATGCAGGATATCGGTGATCAGCAACTCCTGGTGCTGTTGCTCATGGTACAGCCCGATCTCCAGAACCGGCAGGATCGCATCCAAGGCGCTGGCGGAAGCTTGGCTCAGAAGAGCGTCCACGGCCCGATCCACATGCGCCCGGTAGCCCGCCACGTCGTCGGCGGTCGGCCGCGTGATCAGCCCGCGCAGAATGCGGGGCTGACGGGGGCCGGCGGCGACGTAGTAGGAATTGAAGAGGTAGTGCAGCCGCTCATCATAGATGGCGTAGCCCGGCAGATGCTCGCGCAGCAGGAACTGTTCGAAGAACCACGTCGTATGGGCTCGGTGCCATTTCGTCGGGCTCGCATCGGCCATCGACTGGACCTGCTGGTCCTCGGGAGAGAGCGGGCCGGCTCGCCGCTCTGTCTCGTCGCGGACATGATGAAAAGCGGCGATCCAGGCCGAGCGATCGACAGGCTTGGCATTTCGAGACGGAGGCGGGAAGACCGCCCGGTCCGTCGCCACGTCCTGGATCTCGCGAAACGCTGCCGTCGCTGCCATGACGAACATCCTCTCTGACACTATCGTCAGGTGAGATATGTCCGATGGTGGATTCGGCAATCTCCGCAAAGCTGGGCCGTTCGTCGCGGCAACGGTCCCGCACCCTACGGAACGCGTCGCCTTTTTCAGGCCATGGTGACATCCCCTTAACCGTCGCCGGCCGACACTTCGCCGTTGAAGCGAGACAGTCGGACCGAACTCGGATGCGGATCGATCTCATGGCTGGAGCGACCACCAGCGCGGCGGCCCGGAACGTGGTCCCGACGCCCACCATCCTGGTGTTCGATTCCGGGCTCGGCGGCTTGTCCGTGCTGGATCAGGTTCGGCGGGCACGGCCCGATGCCAGCTATGTGTATGCGGCCGACGACGCAGCCTTTCCCTATGGGCGCCTCGCGGAGCCCGTCCTGGTCGACCGGGTGCTCGCCGTGATGGAGCGTTTGGTTGCCGTGCACCGCCCAGACCTCGTGGTGGTCGCGTGCAACACCGCATCCACCCTGGTTCTGCCGGCCCTGCGCCAGCATTTCACCACACCGTTCGTCGGCGTCGTGCCGCCGATCAAACCGGCGGCGGAGGCAACGCGCTCGCGTGTCGTCACCCTTCTGGCGACGCCTGGTACGGTGGCGCGGGCCTACACGCATGATCTCATCGAGACCTACGCGTCCACCTGCGCGGTGACCCTGGTGGGTGCTCCGAACCTCGCGGGCTATGCCGAGGCCGAACTGGCCGGACGGCCCATCGACGATTTAGAGCTCGCCCGCGAGATCGCTCCCTGCTTCGTGACCCTGGAGGATGGCCGGCGCACCGATGTGGTCTGCCTTGCCTGTACGCACTACCCCCTGCTGCTCACACGCTTCCAGGTCCTCGCACCATGGCCGGTGACGTGGATCGATCCCGCACCGGCCATCGCCCGCCGCGTGACCCAGTTGCTCGGACCGGTGGATCGCACCGCCCGCGCGGCTGCCCCCATGCTGGGTGCCTTCACGGCTGGAGGGGGCCTGACCCAACCGCTTCGACATTCGCTGATGCTGCGCGGCATCGGCTCCATCGCCGTCGAGCCGATGCCGCTCGGACGCCAATAGCAGGACGAAGCCACGCTCGTCGGCGAACGCGCGCTGTGGGCGCAATCGGGCGTCTCCTCCATCGCTCTCGGCCGAATGAGGGTGACCGGTAACATCATGACCTTCATCAGTGTCACCCGCCTGCACCTCCGCGCGATCCGATTTCTGCCGGGATTTGCCATGCACGCGATCCGGACTCGCAATCAGGTTCGCCAGGCCACCGGATTCAAGACCGGTGCCCTGCTACAGGATCACGACTGGACCTTCTGGACCATGACGGCCTGGACGGATGAGGCGAGCATGCGCCGGTACGTGATGGGGGGTGCCCATCGCAGCGCGATGCCCAGCCTGGTCCGCTGGTGCGATGAGGCCTCGGTGGTCCATTGGACCCAAGCGGACACTGTCCTGACCTCCGGGAGCAACCTCCCGCCTTGGGAGGACGCGGACCGCCGCATGCGTGCGGATGGCCACCCCTCGAAAGTCAGGCACCCAAGTCCGCGGCATCTGACGATGACGTACCGGCCCCCGCGCCTCACCCGCTCCGGTCCGATCCGTGCCGCCGCGGCCGGTAGCGAAGAGCCGGCTCGGCATTGACCTTGCCGCGCTCCTGCTCTAACGAAGCGCCGGTGACGGGGCTCCGACGAGGGGCCCCGAAGCATTTTCGTACACACTCGTTCTAACGCACCCGTGGGCGGCAATGTCCGCTCTGTCGTTCCGTCATCGGCCCTGTGCCACGGCGGAAAGAGGAGGGCGCGTTCCTCGATAGATCTCCATTGCGAGAGGAACCGCGATGTCAAAACGCATTCAGGCGAAGCACAAGCTCGATCGCCGCATGGGCCAGAACATCTGGGGCCGCCCGAAGAGCCCCGTCAATCGCCGCGAGTACGGCCCCGGCCAGCATGGTCAGCGCCGCAAGGGCAAGATGTCCGACTTCGGCACGCAGCTGCGCGCCAAGCAGAAGCTCAAGGGCTACTACGCCAACATCACCGAGAAGCAGTTCCGCCGCTACTACGCCGAGGCGATCCGCCTGCGTGGCGATTCCGGCGAGAACCTGATCGGCCTGCTCGAGCGTCGCCTCGACGCCGTGGTCTACCGCGCGAAGTTCGTGCCGACCCCGTTCGCGGCGCGCCAGTTCGTCAACCACGGCCACGTCAAGGTCAACGGTCAGCGCGTCAACATCGCCAGCTACCTGGTGAAGCCGGGCGACCTGATCGAGGTCAAGGATTCGTCGAAGCAGCTCGAGATCGTCGTCGTGGCGGCGCAGCTCCCCGAGCGCGACGTGCCGGACTACATCGAGGTGGATCACTCCAAGATGACCGCCCGCGTGACCCGCGTGCCGAACCTCGGCGAAGTTCCCTACCCGGTCCAGATGGAACCGAACCTCGTCATCGAGTTCTATTCGCGCTGATCCCAGTGGATCGCGCCGAACACCGGAAGGGCCGCCCCCACAAGGGCGGCCCTTTCTCGTTGACACGGTCCTGGCGTGGAACGCTCACCCATGGCGACGATCAGCGGGGGAGGGGGTTCGCCGAACCCGGCTGCGGTGTGCGGTTCCGTGCCTGAAGCGCTCGGGATGCCTCCATCGCACTCGGCGGCATGCCATTCCCTGCCGTCGCACCCGCGACCTCGCTCGCGGCATCCGGCCTAGCGCCCCGTGCGTCGCGCTCCCCCGCCCCGAACGCATAGCCCGCGTTCACGCCGGCGTAGAATCCGGTGAAATCCTCCGCCGCGGCCGACCCGGCGGTGATCATGGCCACCAGGGTAACCGTCGACATCACGGCGATCCGCATCCGTTCGTCCTCAGCCTGTCATATCCCCAACGCGAAACGGCGGCCCAAGGGGCCGCCGCTTCAGTCAAGCTCTCAAAGGTGGCCGCAACGCGACCCCGGGACGACGATCAATCGTCGACGTTGATGCTCTGGGCCTCGCGGCCCTTCTGGCCCTCGACGACACCGAGGACGACCTGCTGGCCCTCGGCGAGCGAGTCGAGACCGGCCCGCGAGAGCGCGGAGCGATGCACGAACACGTCCTTGCCGCCATCGTTGACGGAGACGAAGCCGAAGCCCTTGGCCGGATCGTACCACTTCACCGTGCCGGTCATCTCGGTCGACGGGCCGCTGGCGAAGCGGCCACCGCCACGATCGCCGCCGCCGGCGCGATCGCCGTAGCCACCACCACCACCGCCGTAACCGCCACCACCGCCGAAGCGGTCGCCGCCGCCGAACCCTCCGGTGCGGGGCGGACGCGCATCGCGCATGGGCGCAGCCTCAGCCGTCGAGGTATCCACGCTGGTGACGTCGGTCACCTGCGGACCCTTCTGGCCCTGGGCGGTGTGAACCGTCAGGCGCGTGCCGGGCAGGAGATCGGCATGACCGGCAGCTTCGACGGCGCGGATGTGGAGGAAGGCATCGCCCGAACCGTCAGCCAGCTCGACGAAACCGAAGCCCTTCTCCTTGTTGAACCACTTGACCGTCGCATCGCGCTCCGGCCCCGAGGGAGCTGCGGCAGCCCTGGCCGGGCCACGGTCGAAACCGCCGCCACCGCCGAAACCACCACCGTAGCCACCGCCGCTCGGAGGAGCCTGATCCGGCCAACGCGGCTCGGCTCCACCCTCATCGAAGCCGCGCTTCTGCGGCCCCCGAAAATCACGACCACGTCCCATAGAAAGCTCGCAAAAACCGTCCGCCGACCATCAGTTTCGATAACCGCGTGCGCGCCATCCCAGACAGCCCACGCTCCGCACTATCATTACTCCCAGCAGCGGTGACCAAGAATAACGCCTTAGTCCTGACTGAAAGCTGCCTTGATCGCAAGATGCTTCTGCCCGGGTTCGTCAGGGTTCCGTAACTTTCCTGCGGCAAAATGCGTAGCTTTTTAGCGCACCGGCGAGCTGCTGGCGCCGATGCCTCGCGTTTGGGCAATTTTCAGGCGCCTGTGCGATCGTTGCAATTTGTCGTCGCGCGTTAGCAAAGCGCAAAGGCCGGTCCGGCTAAGCTGTTGCCGGAGCACGCCTGCGCCAGCCGACCGGTCCGACCCTCACACATGATCGCCACACCGAGCTTCCCGGATCTCTCGGCCCTCGTCGTCGACGAAAGCCTCTACATCCGTCGCATCGTGCGCGACATGCTCATGCGCGTCGGGATCAAGCGCGTGCTCGAGGCGCCGGACGGAGCCGAGGCCCTCGGCGTCCTGGCCGAAAGCAAGCCCGACCTGACCATCATCGACTGGGATCTGGCAATTCTCTCCGGGGAGGAGTTCATCCGCCTCGCACGGACGCCGACGACCTCTCCGTCGCCGACCGTGCCGATCATTCTCATGCTCGCCCAGCCACGCCGGAACGTGGTGGATCGGGCGATCTCGCTGGGGGTCAACGAGATCATCGCGAAGCCGTTCTCGCCGAAGACGCTCTGGTCGCGCCTCGATGAAGTCATCAACCGCCCGCGTCCGTTCTCGCAGGTGAAGAGCCTGCTGCGCCCCGTCCCGCGCATGGCGGCGGCCGGCAAACTCGGTTAGATTTCCCCTCGCTCCGTTCGGGCCGCCGGAATCATCCGCCATCCACGCGCCTTTGTTATCGAGGCTTTGCAGTTTGTCGGGGAGACCTGTAGCGTCCTTGCGGAATGTTGGTCCGGCTCTCCGCCTGGGGCCATGATCGAGGATTTCGGCTCGGCCGATGAGGGAAGAGAGCGCCGCGACCCTGCCGGCCCGCCCGAATGGCGGGAAGAAGCCGTCGCCGGCTCCGCTCGCGCGTGTCGAGGCTCCCCGTGTGGAGTCGGCCCGCGTCGAGGCACAGGGTCCGGCCGGTCGCCCGCAGCGCCGCAACGCCTACGCGGCCCTCGATCTTGGCACCAACAATTGCCGCCTGCTGGTCGCCGAGCCGGCCTCGCACGGCTTTCGCGTCATCGATGCGTTCTCGCGCATCGTGCGCCTTGGCGAGGGGCTCGGCAGCTCCGACAGGCTGAGCGAGCCGGCGATCGAGCGGACTCTCGAGGCGCTTCGCGTCTGCCGCGCCAAGATGCAAGCGCGCGGCGTGCTGCGCGCCAAGATCATCGCCACAGAAGCCTGTCGCCTCGCAGTCAACGGCGCCGAATTCGTCGAGCGCGTGCGCAGTGAAGTCGGGCTCGACCTGGAGATCGTCGACCGTCAGACCGAGGCCTATCTGGCGGTGACGGGCTGTGCGGCCCTGGCCGACCCCTATTCGGAGTCGGTCGTTATCTTCGATATCGGCGGCGGCTCGACGGAGATCGCCTGGCTCGACGGGGCAGCCACCAACCCCTCTGCCGACCCCACCCTGCGCATCCGCGCCTGGGATTCGCTTCCCGTCGGGGTCGTGACGCTGGCCGAGCGGCACGGTGGCAGCGACGTCACCCGCCTGACCTTCGAGGGCATGGTCGAGGAGGTCGCAGACCTGCTCGCGCGCTTCGCCATCCGGGCGGCGCCGGCGGCGAATGCGCGGCACTTCCACCTGCTCGGCACCTCCGGTACGGTGACCACGTTGGCAGCGATGCACCTGCGCCTCGCCCGCTACGAGCGTCGGCGCGTGGACGGCCTCTGGATGAGTGATGCGGAAGTCGGCGATGCCATCGACGATCTTCTCGACACCCGCCTCGACCAGCGCGCGGACAATCCGTGCATCGGTCGCGACCGAGCGGATCTCGTGCTGGCCGGCTGTGCCATCCTGGAGGCCATTCGCCGGGCCTTTCCGTCCGACCGCCTCCGGATCGCCGATCGCGGCCTGCGCGAGGGCTTGCTGATGAACATGATGCGTGAGGACGGCGTCTGGCGCCGTGGGAGCTACCGGTGAGTGACAGGCGTGGTGCCAGCGGGGGTTTGCGCGGCGAACTCAAGCAGCGGGTCAAGACGGGGCGGGGCCGCACGGCCTCGCAGAAGCGCTGGCTCGAGCGGCAGCTGAACGATCCCTACGTGGCTCGTGCCCGACGCGAAGGCTATCGCTCGCGTGCGGCCTTCAAGCTGATTGAAATCGATGAGCGCTTCAAGCTGCTCAAGCCCGGGCAGCGCATCGTCGATCTCGGCGCCGCGCCCGGTGGCTGGTCGCAGGTCGCGGCCAAGATCGTCGGGGATACCGGCCGGATCGTCGGCATCGATCTCCTGGAGATCGAGCCGATGGTCGGCGTCGAATTCATCACCCTCGACTTCCTGGCGCCGGAAGCGCCGGCGCTGCTGACCGACCTGCTCGGCGGCCGCGCCGATCTGGTTCTGTCGGACATGGCGGCCAACACCACCGGTCACAAACAGACCGACCACCTGCGGATCATCGGGCTTGCCGAAACGGCCGCCGAGTTCGCGCGCGAGATCCTCGCACCCGGCGGATCGTATCTCGCCAAGGTGTTTCAGGGCGGCACCGAGGGAACTCTGCTGGCCGACCTGAAGCGCGACTTCGCCACCGTGCGCCACGTCAAGCCGAACGCCAGCCGGGCCGATTCCAGCGAACTCTACGTCCTCGCCTCGGGGTATCGGGGCCCGACCGGCGAAACCGCTGATCGGGATGACGCCTGACGGCGCCGCGACCCGACCGGTCGAAGCTTAGCCACGATGCGTTTAATGCAATGCAGCACGAATGTGAGTGCAGACCTTTAGACTGCCGAGATCTACGCCTGCGGTCTTACCGTCGGTTTATTATCATTCCAAAGACTACAGCTGCAATATAACGTCGCAATCCCGGGCCGAGAGATTGACATATAACGCATAGAGCCTGTGTTGCGCATCGCAACAGGGATGGTGCAGGACGGCATCTCCGCGAGATCGCTGTGTGAGCCCATTGAATGACCGAGACGTTTCAAATTCAGCCTCATTCCGAGACTGAAAAACTGCTCCACCGCCGCAAGTTCTTGGAGTTCTTGTCTGCAAGTCCGGTCGTCGCGCCCGGTCTCGTCACGGCCCTGGCAGGCCTCTCGGCCCTCGGCACCGATGCAGCCATGGCCCAGAGCTACGATGTCCTGCGTCAGTCGCCGGGCAATGTCGGCGACATCATCGATTCCCCGACCCAAGCCCTCAACGTGTTCGACTTCGAGCCGGCCGCCAAGAAGGCGCTCCCGCCGGCGCATTACGGATACCTCGCCAGCGGCGTCGACGGCGACGAGACGCTCAAGGCGAATCGTGACGGCTTCGAGAAGATCCGCATCCGTGCCCGTCGCCTGGTCGATGTGCGCAAGATCGACACAACCGTGAAGATCTTCGACGAGACCTGGGCGAGCCCGATCGTGCTGGCCCCGGTCAGCAGCCAGGCCGCCTTCCATCCGGAGGCGGAATCCGCCGTGGCCCGCGGCGCCAAGGTCAAGGGTCACCAGATGATCCTGTCGACCGTGGGCAGCACGTCGATCGAGGACGTGATCAAGGAGCGTGGCGCGCCGGTCTGGTACATGCTTTACCCGACCGACGACTGGGCCGTAACCGAGGCCCTGGTGAAGCGAGCCGAGAAGGCCGGTGCCCCCGCCATCGTCCTCACCGTGGATCGCCAGGGTGGCCGTAACACCGAGACGCTGTTCCGAGAGCGCCGCCTCGACACCCGCAACTGCTCGGATTGCCACACGCCCGGCTTCAAGAACGAAGTCAGCCGCAAGCCGATGTTCGACGGCATCGACGTGTCAAAGGTGACGAACCTCTACGGCACCGGCATGACCTGGGATTACGTCAAGCGCCTGCGCGGCATCGTGAAGGGTAAGCTGGTCCTCAAGGGCATCGTCACGCACGAGGATGCCAAGAAGGCCCTCGATTATGGCGTCGATGCCCTGATCGTATCGAATCACGGCGGACGCGCCGAGGAGAGCCTGGAGGCGACGATCGACGCGTTGCCGGAAGTGGTCAAGGCGGTGAACGGCAAGGTCCCGGTCCTGATCGACGGCGGCTTCCGCCGTGGCACCGACGTGATCAAGGCCCTGGCGCTGGGCGCCAACGCGGTCTGTATCGGCCGGCCCTACGTCTGGGGTCTGGCCGCCTTCGGAGAGCCGGGCGTCACCACCGTTCTGGCGATCATGCAGCGCGAGTTCGAGACGATCATGCGCCAGGTTGGAGCCACCAAGCTCTCCGAGATCTCCCCCGTCAGCGTCAGCCGCGCCTGATCCAATACCTTCCCGGACCGCTGTCGTCCGGGAAGGTGACGTTCGTCGATCGACTTTAGATCCGACAGGCGCCCGCCAACGCCGTATTCTCGGCCTCGGTGAACAGCCGTGAGCGAATGAGGAAGCGCTTGTCGCGTCCGTTCTCCAGGGAGAACATGCCGCCGCGCCCCGGCACCACATCGAGGATGAGGTGCGTGTGCTTCCAGACCGCGAACTGGGGCCGGCTGATCCAGAAATCGGCCCCCGCCACCGTGCCGAGATGGACGTCGCTGTCGCCGGTCAGGAAATCGCCCACCGGGTAGCACATCGGCGACGAGCCATCGCAGCACCCACCCGATTGGTGGAACATCACCGGCCCATGGTCGGCCCGCAATTCCTCGATCAGCGCGACCGCCGCCGGTGTTGCGGTGACGCGCAGGGGCGTACCGTCCGCGCCGGCCTGATCGGCGGAATTCGGATCGAGGGATGCGGTCGCGGTCATCGCGGGGTCTCCGTGAACAGGTCTGTCCGGACAGATAGGGCAGGGGACGAGCACGGGAACGAAAAAGCCCCGGCCGTTGCCGGCCGGGGCAAGTCTCATTCGGGTCCCGAACGGTTCGCCGGTCTCAGAAGAAGCCGAGCTTCTTGGCCGAGTAGCTGACCAGCATGTTCTTGGTCTGCTGGTAGTGGTCGAGCATCATCTTATGGTTCTCGCGGCCGATGCCGGACTGCTTGTAGCCGCCGAAGGCCGCGTGGGCCGGATAGGCGTGGTAGCAGTTCGTCCACACGCGGCCGGCCTGGATGGCGCGGCCGAAGCGGTAGGCACGGGTTCCGTCGCGGGTCCAGACGCCGGCGCCGAGGCCGTAGAGGGTATCGTTGGCGATCGAGAGCGCGTCGGCGTCGTCCTTGAAGGTCGTCACCGAGAGCACCGGGCCGAAGATCTCTTCCTGGAAGATCCGCATCTTGTTGTGGCCGCGGAACACCGTCGGCTTCATGTAGTAGCCTTCCGCGAACTCACCGTCCTTCACGTTGCGCTCGCCGCCGGTCAGGCACTCGGCTCCCTCCTGCCGGCCGATATCCACGTAGCTGAGGATCTTCTCCAACTGCTCGGACGAGGCCTGGGCGCCGATCATCGTGGCGGGGTCGAGGGGTGAGCCCTGCGTGATCGCCTCGACGCGCTTGATCGCCCGCTCCATGAAGCGGTCGTAGATCGACTCGTGCACGAGCGCGCGGCTCGGGCAGGTACAGACCTCGCCCTGGTTGAGGGCGAACATCGTGAAGCCTTCGAGCGCCTTGTCGAAGAAGTCGTCATCCTCGTTGGCGACGTCCGAGAAGAAGATGTTCGGCGACTTGCCGCCGAGTTCCAGCGTCACCGGGATCAGGTTCTGGGAGGCGTACTGCATGATCAGCCGGCCTGTCGTCGTCTCGCCCGTGAAGGCGATCTTGGCGATACGTGGCGACGAGGCCAGCGGCTTGCCGCATTCGAGGCCGAAGCCGTTGACGATGTTGAGCACGCCCGGCGGCAGCAGATCGGCGATGAGCTCGGCCACCACGAGGATCGAGGCGGGCGTCTGCTCGGCCGGCTTCAGCACGACGCAGTTGCCGGCCGCGAGCGCCGGCGCCAGCTTCCACACCGCCATCAGGATGGGGAAGTTCCACGGGATGATCTGCCCGACGACGCCCAGCGGCTCGTGGAAGTGATAAGCGACGGTGTCGTGGTCGATCTCGGAGATCGAGCCTTCCTGCGCGCGGACGCAGCCGGCGAAGTAGCGGAAGTGGTCGATGGCCAGCGGGATGTCGGCGTGGGTCGTTTCGCGGATCGGCTTGCCGTTGTCCCAGGTCTCGGCCAGCGCGATGAGGTCGACATTGTCCTCCATCCGGTCGGCGATCTTGTTCAGGATTCGGGCGCGCTCGCCCGGCGCGGTGCGACCCCAGGCCTCCTTGGCGGCATGGGCGGCATCCAGCGCCTTGTCGACGTCGGCGGCATCCGAGCGGGCGACCTCGCAGATCACCCGGCCGGTGATCGGCGAGGTGTTCTCGAAGTAGCGGCCGGCGACGGGCGAGACCCACTGGCCGCCGATGAAGTTCTCGTACCGGGCCGAGAACGGGGACCTGGTGCCCTGATTCAGAAATTCCGGCTTGTTCATCGCGTATCCTCCTGGTTTGTTTTTATGAACCGCAGCCAAGGCCAGGCGGCGCGTCAAATCAAGATGGACTTTTGGCCAACAGATCGACCGCGCGGCGGAGCCCGCAGGCTGGAACGCACCCGTGTCCGGGATGGCGTCCCGGCCGGCATCCGGATGCTAGTCCGGTTTCGACAAGTTGGCGACCCGGAGGGTGGGTCGCTCAGGGCTGGATCGCCCGGGCGAGACGCCGCGTCGAGATCCGGCGGGCCGTGCGGGAATCGATGCGCGGCCCGGCCCGGGTTTGGCCCGGTGCGTCGAGCAGAAGGCCGGTCGCCCGCCCGTCGGGCTCGATGTCGAGGGCGATGCGGGTCCCGTCCCCGCCCACGAACACCCGGTCGCTCTCGGGAGCCAGAACCAGCCGGGGCAGATCGGTCCCCTGCGCCACCAGTCCGTCGCCCGCACGCGTCAGCCGGAGGATGGACCGCCGGCCGGTGCGATACGATCCGGCGTAGCGTTCGAGCACGTTCGGCGGCACCACGATGCCGGTTGCCTCCGGCTGCCCCAGAACGAGTGCCCCGAGGCGTCGCGACAGCGTCTGGGCCGGTGTCGTCTCGGTGTTTCCGAGCACCACGATCGTCAGGCCAAGATCCGGATAGGTGTCCTTGATCGCCGAGAAGCCGTGCAGAAACCCGCCATGCGACCACAGCCGCGCCCCATAGGCTAGCCCGAGATACAGGCCGAGCCCGTAGCCGTACCCCTCGTCCTTGACCAGCTCCGCCATCGCGGCGGGTCCGAGGACGCGGCCCCCGAGCATAGCCCGATCCCACGCCGCGAGGTCGTCGACGGTCGAGACCAGGCCCCCGGCGCCGAGCGCCGCCGCGGCCGTGACGGGCGTCGCGTTTCGCCACTGCCCGGCCACGCGATGATAGCCGACGGCCCGGCGAGGAACGATCCGTTCGGGATCGGCGTCGCCCGTCCGCGACAGTCCGGCGGGGCCGAGGACGAGGCCGTGCAGCGCCTCCGCAAACGATTCGCCGGTCAGGCGCTCGATCACGGCGCCGAGGAGGATGTATCCGGTGTTGCTGTATTCCTGTGCCGAGCCCGCCGGAAACAGCAGCGCCTCGCCGAACAGCCGGCCGACCACCTCCATTGGCTGGCGCGCCACGCGGGCGATCGTACTGTCGTAATCGGCGAGCGCCGTCACGTTGGGCAAGCCCGAGCGGTGATCGAGCAGCATCCGCACGGTGATCGGCGCCCAGCCCGCCGGCAGACCCGGCATATGGCGGGAGACCGGATCGTCGAGGCCGGTCTGCCCCGCCTCCTGCAGCTTCAGGATCGCCGCGGCCGTGAACTGCTTGCTCAGGGACGCGATGCGGAAACGGGTGTCGGGCGTGTTGGCGACGTCCCACTCGCGATTCGCGGCGCCGTACGCCTGCCGGAACAGCACGACACCGTCCCGGGCCACGATGACGGCGCCGGAGAACAAGCCCGCGCGCGCATACGGCCGCACCAGCGCGTCGGCCTCGTCTGCCAAGGAGCGGCGCGATCCGGCCAAAGCCGTCCGGATCGGGACGAGACCGGCCAGGAGCGCGAGCTGAACGATGCGGCGACGGGTCTCGGGCATGGGCTGGCGGCCTTACCTCTCGCATCGGGCCGATGAAATCGATGTCCGGCGACCCCATTCCACACCTTCCCGCCGGTAACGCGAAAAGGTCGAGGCACGCTTCGCGACGATTGTGGCGCGAGCGCGCCCATCCGTCCGCGAGGCTGGCATGCGGCGGCCCCGATGGCGCCGGCGCGCGGAAGGCACCAACAGCCGGGGCGAGCGTTCTGGCTCGATGACGATCGGGCCGGACCGCCCATCCCCCCGGCCCGCCCATCCTCGAAGGACCGTTTTCAGGTGACCAGTCCCCCGGCCACGACCCTCCACGCCCCTGCTGGACCGACCGGCGCCGCAGCGCCCCAGCCCTGGAAGGGACCGGGCTTCGGCGAGTTCGTGGGCATCGTCGCTCTGATGATGGCGGTGACCGCCATTTCCATCGACAACCTGCTGCCGGCCTTCCCGGCCATCCAGGCGCGATTCGGCGTTGTCGATCCGAACAGCCTGCAACTGCTGATCTACGTCTACATGATCGGATTCGGCACGGCACAGATCGTCTACGGACCGCTCTCCGACACCTACGGCCGCCGCTCCGTCCTGCTCGCTGGCCTCGCGATCTACGTCGTCGGCACCGGACTCGCGATGGTGGCACCGTCGTTCGGCTGGCTGCTGGCGGCCCGCATCATCCAGGGCATCGGCGCCGCGAGCGGTCGCGTACTGTCCACCGCCATCGTGCGCGACCGCTTCGCCGGTCGCGAGATGGCGAGCGTGATGTCGCTGATCATGATGGTGTTCCTGATCGTGCCGATGATCGCCCCGGCCGTGGGCGGCGCGATGCTGCTGTTCGGCTCCTGGGTCTACGTCTTCGTCTCGATGCTGGCGCTGGCCGGAATCCTGGTGGTCTGGTTCGCCTGGCGGATGCCCGAGACACTGCATCCGCAGTACCGGAGGCCATTCTCGCTGGCAGCCGTCGCCCAGGCAGTCGGGATCACGTTCCGGAACCGGATCGCGGTTGGCTATGCCACGGCGCTCGGCCTGCTCACCGGCTGCATCATGGGCTATGTCGGCTCGGCCCAGCAGGTCTTCGACACGGGGCTCTACCAGCTCGGCGCCTTGTTCCCCCTGGCCTTCGGCCTCGTCGCGGGCGCGATGGGAGCCGCGACCCTGGTCAATGCCCGCCTCGTGCGCCGCCTCGGCATGCGTCCGCTGTCGCATGCGGGCCTGAGCCTGTTCGTCGTGGTGGCGGTGGTGCAGGTGGGCGCGGGCCTCGCCTATCAGGGCCACCCGCCTCTGGCGCTGTTTCTCTCGATCCTGGCGGCCAACCAATTTCTGATCAGCTTCGCCATGCCCAATTTCAACGCCCTGGCGCTTCAGCCCCTGGGCGAGATCGCCGGCACCGCCTCGTCCTTCCTCGGCTTCTACACCACGATTCTGGGCGCCTTCTGCGGCTTCCTGATCGGACATGCCTTCGACGGCTCGGTCCTGCCGATCGGCATCGGCTACGCCGTCCTCGGCGCAGGTGCTTTGGCGGTGGTGGCCTGGACCGAGCGCGGCCGCCTGTTCCGGGGCGGCGTTTCGGGTTGAGCACCGCCGACGCTTAACGTCGTCTTCAGCCGGTCCCGACAAAGCTCCGCATCTCGGATGTCAGACGGAGCCCGATACGTGACCGGCCGTGCCCAAGACGGACTGCTCTTCCTCGCACGGCTGCTGCTCGCCGCCGCGCTCCTGCCCACCGGCATCGCCCGAGCCCTCAACGTCTCGGGTTTCGCCCTTACGCTAGCGGCGACCGGTCTGCCGTCACCGAACGCCTTCGCCACCGCGGCGGTGATCGTTCAGGTGTTCGGGCCAGCGGCCCTGCTGCTCGGCGTACTCCCGCGACTCAGCGGATCGGCCCTTGCGATCTTCGTCGGCGTCATGGCCGTCCTGCTGCATCCGTTCTGGCAGTTTTCCGGGCCGAGCGCCGTCGCCGAACGCACCCTCCTGCTGGCTGATTTCGGCTTGGCGGGCGGCTTCCTGATGTACGCACTGACCGGGCCGGGGCGCTGGAGCTGGCAGGGCTGGCGCGAAGCCGGCCGCTCCGGCGGCACGGCGGCCCGGTCGGCCGGGTCCACCAAATCCGTGGCGTCTCGGGCCGGGACCAAGCCGAAGCGTGCCGCCGCCGGGCGAGCCCCGGCACGCGCCGCCGCCTGAGGTCTACGGCATCGCGTTGCGGGGCTCGGCGGCGACGATCCGGTGCCCCGACACTTCCGCACCGGCGTCCGGCCTGAGCCGGCGGAAGGAGAAGAACGACAGGGCGGAGATCAGTGCGACCGCGAAGAAGGCAGGTCCGAAATCGCCCGCCACGATGTCGGAGCGGCCGTGATAGGCGGCCGTCGCCTCCAGGGCCATGGCCCCGAGGGACACGCCGAGACTGAGCGAGAGCTGCTGCGCCACGCTGGCGAGGCTGGTGGCCGCGCTCATGTCGGGCGTCTCCAGATCGGCATACGCGATGGCATTCACGCAGGTGAATTGCAGCGAGCGAACGCAGCCGCCGATCAGCAGCACGCAGATGATCACGGCGTGCGGGGTTTCGGCCGTGAACAGACCGTTCACCGCCAGAAAGCCAGAGGCCACCAGCGCATTCAGGACCATCACGCGACGGAAGCCGTAGGTACGCAGGATGCGTGGGCCGATGAGCTTGATCAGCAGGGCGCCGGCCGCCGCCGCGAAGGTGATGAGCCCCGAACGCAGGGGGTCGAGACCGAAGCCGATCTGCAGCATCAGCGGCAGCAGGAAGGGGATCGCCCCGGTGCCGATGCGGAACAGGCTGCCGCCCGTCACCGCCGCCCGGAAGGTCGGGTAGCGCAGCAGGTCGAGGCGGATCACCGGGTGGGCGATGCCCCGGGAGTGCCGGCGGTACAGCACCAGCAGCACGATACCGCCCACGAGGCAGCCCCAGGATAGGAAGGCGGGCAGAAGATGTCGCCCGATCGAGGCGAGCCCGAGCATCACCGTGGCAAGGCCCAGGCCCGAGAGCAGAAAGCCGACGACGTCCAGGGGCGGGCGCTCCGCCTCGCGGATGTTCTCGAAGTAGAACGTCGCCAGCACGATCCCGGCGATCCCGATCGGGATGTTGATGAAGAAGATCCACCGCCAGTCGAAGTAGGTCGTGATGAAACCGCCGATCGGCGGCCCCAGGATCGGACCGACCAACGCCGGAATCGTCAGATAGGCGAGGGCGCTGACGAGCTCGCTCTTCGGCACGCTGCGCAGGATCACGAGGCGGCCGACCGGCACCATCATGGCGCCTCCGATGCCCTGGAAGAATCGTGCGGCGACGAAGCCAGCCAGCGAATCCGAGGCCGCACAGGCCAGCGAGCCGGCCATGAAGACCGCCAGCGCCGCCCGAAAGACGGTTCGGGCCCCGAGCCGGTCGGCCATCCAGCCACTGATCGGGATGAAGATCGCGAGACTGACCAGGTAGGCGGTCAGCGCGAGCTTCAGGGCGATCGGATCCTCACCCAGGCTCTGGGCGATGGCCGGAAGGGCCGTGGCGATGACGGTCGAGTCCGTGTTCTCCATGAACAGGGCCGTGGCGACCACGAGCGGGACGATCTGGGACGTGCGCATTCGAGCCATCTATGTCGCGGCGAGCGGTTCGGACGCTTCTTAGCTGGGGTCTCGTCGCCGATCGCAAGGGATCGGCCGGTGACGGATCCGGCTGGATGAAAATGCCATGCCGTCCGTGCAGGGTTCGAGGCTCCGACGAGCGTGGCCCTGCGGCCACATCCCGTCAGCATTGGCCCTCCCGAGGGGCGCGCGGCTTTCCACATTGTTGCTGAAGTCGCTAAGCTCGACGGCATGATAGGGCGCCGCGCGACTCCGCCTCGGAGCCGTGCCGGGCGCTCTCCTCCGCGTCCTCAAGAAAGTCACCGATGCTCCCGAGGTTCGAACATCGACGCAGGCTGGCGGGCTTCGTCTCCTGCTTTGCTCTGGCGGCCGCGGTTGCCGGATGCGGTACCGTGATCCTGACCGAGGCCGGATCGCTGACCCGCTACGATCGTCTGGTCTCCAGCGACGAAACGGCCAGCTCGTCGCGAATCTTCGTCGATCAGGCAGCTCTGGCCCAGACCCGGACCGTGCGGATCGTGCCCACGACGTTCCCGGAGGCGGTCGCCCCCGGTCTGACGCCGGCGGAACGCAAGCTCGTTGCCAACGCCGCCGATCGCGCCCTCTGCTACGAGTTGTCCCTGCGCTACGACGTGGTGTCCGGGCGGAAGGCCGACCTGACGGTCCGCTCGGCCGTCACCCGCATCGACCTCACCAACGTGCCGGCCGCTGGCGCCACGATCGCCACCTCGGCCGGCATCACCGTCGCGTCACAGCTCGGCGCCGGGTTCGCGACGGCCGTCGGGCGCATCCCGATCCCGCGCATCCCGATCGGGCTCGGAAGCCTGACCGTCGAGGCCGAGGCCCTCGACAGCCGCAACACGCAGCGCGCCGCCATGGTGTGGGGCGGTGCCACCAACGCCTTCACCAATCAGGCGCGATTTTCGCCGGCCAGCGACGCTTATGACCTCGCCGGGGAGTTCGGGCAGGATTTCGGCTTCTATCTCGCGACCGGCCAGGACCCGTTCAAGGCACCGCTCACGTTGCCGACCTACGACCGCGTCCGCGTGACGACTTTAGGCGAAGCGCCCCTCGATCCGGATTGCGAAGCCTTTGGCCGCGCCCCCGGTTTCGATGGAATCCTCGGCGATTACGTCGGTGCGCCCCCGGAATGGACCGACAAGGGACCGGCGGAAGGCCTGCCGGGCGCCCCCTATAGCCTGCGCTAGGCGCAACCCTTACCGGAGAACGGCGCCCAGAGCGCCTTTTTCTGTGGCGCAGGCTGACCGGCGGCTTTGCGCCGGTTCCCCCCGCGTGATACTGGCCCGTGCCAACCCACTGACGCCGGACGGCCCGCAAGGCCCGGCGCAGGCACCCGTTCCGGAGTTGGTTCATGGCCCGCATCACCGCAGATTCCATCATCGAGGGCCTGACCTTCGACGACGTCCTCCTGCGTCCCGCCGCTTCCTCGGTGATGCCTTCGGACGTGAAGATCGCGAGCCGGCTCACCCGGTCCATCCATCTCAACCTGCCGATCCTGGCCTCGGCCATGGACACCGTCACCGAGGCGCCGATGGCCATCGCCATGGCGCAGAACGGCGGCATGGGCGTCATTCACCGTAACCTTGAGCCGGCCGAGCAGGCCGAGCAGGTCCGCCTGGTCAAGAAATACGAGTCCGGCATGGTGCTGAATCCCATCACCATCCACCCGGACGAGACCCTGGCCGACGCGTTCTCGCTGATGAAGCAGAACCGCATTTCCGGAATCCCGGTGGTCGAGCGCGGCCCCAACGGCTCGCGCGGCAAGCTCGTCGGCATCCTGACCAACCGTGACGTGCGCTTCGCCACCAACTCGTCGGAGACCGTGGCCGACCTGATGACCCGCGACCGGCTCATCACGGTGCGGGAGGGCGTGAGCCAGGACGAGGCCAAGCGCCTCCTGCACCAGTTCCGCATCGAGAAGCTGCTCGTCGTCGACGACCACTATCGTTGCATCGGTCTCATCACCGTCAAGGACATCGAGAAGCAGGTCGCTTATCCGAGCGCCGTCAAGGACGAGCAGGGCCGCCTGCGGGTGGCGGCCGCCACGACCACCGGCGACAGCGGATTCGAACGGGCCGAGCGCCTCATCGATGCCGGCTGTGACGTGATCGTGGTCGACACCGCCCACGGCCACTCGATCAAGGTTCTCGACGCCGTGCGCCGGGTGAAGCAGCTCTCCAACACCGTCCAGATCGTCGCCGGAAACGTCGCCACCCGCGATGGCGCCCAGGCGCTGATCGATGCCGGCGCGGACGCGATCAAGGTCGGCATCGGGCCGGGCTCGATCTGCACCACCCGCATCGTCGCCGGCGTCGGGGTGCCGCAGCTCACCGCCCTGATGGAGGCGGTCGAGGCGGCCCAGAGCGCCGACGTGCCCGTCATCGCCGATGGCGGCATCAAATACTCCGGCGATCTTGCCAAGGCGATCGCGGCCGGGGCCTCGGTCGCCATGCTGGGCTCGCTGCTGGCCGGCACCGACGAGGCGCCCGGCGAGGTGTTCCTGCACCAGGGCCGCTCCTACAAGAGCTACCGCGGCATGGGTTCGGTGGGCGCCATGGCGCGCGGCTCCGCCGACCGCTACTTCCAGGCCGAGGTCAGCGACACCCACAAGCTCGTCCCCGAGGGGATTGAGGGGCAGGTGCCCTACAAGGGGCCCGTGGCGGCGGTGCTGCACCAGCTCGCGGGCGGCCTGCGGGCCGCCATGGGCTATGTCGGTGCCCCGACCATCCCCGACTTCCAGGAGAAGGCGCAGTTCATCCGCATCACCAATGCGGGTCTGCGTGAGAGCCACGTCCACGACGTGACCATCACCCGTGAGAGCCCGAACTACCCGGGTCGCGCCTGAGCCGCCATCCTCGTCCGGTCTCGGTCGTCGCCGCTCCGCGCAGGCGATGATCGGGATCGGGGCCTACCCTCTCCAGATGACCACTGCCCAGGTGACCGCTGCCTAGGTGACGCTGCCTGGGTCACCACCGCGCGAAAGGTCCGGCGTGACCGTCCAAGCCATCCTGGCGCCCGTCTTCGCGCAGGTGTTCCTCACCTTCGCCCTGCTGTTCTGGCTCGGTCGAGCCCGTCTCGACGCCGTACAAGGCGGCGCGGCGAAGGGCCGGGACTTGGCGATGGGCCAGCGCAACTGGCCCGCTCCGGCGCAGCAGGCGGCCAACACCTTCTCGCACCAGTTCGAGATCCCGGTGCTGTTCTACGTCCTCGTCGGATTTGCCCTGGCGACGCGCAAGGCGGACCTGCTCTTCGTCGTTCTGGCCTGGGTCTTCGTCGCGAGCCGGTTCGTTCACGCCGGAATCTACCTCACCAGCAACCATGTGCCCTATCGCTTCCAAGCCTACACGGCAGGGACGCTGGTGCTTCTGGCGATGTGGATCGTCTTCGCCGTCCGCATCTTCGCCAGCCCGATCGTCCCCTGAACCCGGGCGAGGGCACCGGAGCGCCACCGCCCATTTCGGCTCAGACTCACCCAACGAACAGGGAAGGAATTCGACCATGCGCGTGCTCGTCGTCGGGGCCGGAGCCACCGGTGGGTACTTTGGCGCACGCCTGGCCGAGGCCGGGCGCGACGTGACCTTCCTGGTCCGACCGGCCCGGGCCGAGAAGCTCGCCGCCACCGGCTTGGTGGTCGAAAGCCCGGTCGGCCATTTCCAGCTTCCCGCGCCGCAGACCGTCACGGCGCGCGAACTGGCGGCCGGCCAGGGTGGCGCCTTCGATCTCGTGCTGTTCTCGTGCAAGGCCTATGATCTCGACAGCGCCATCGCGGATGTCGCACCGGCCATCGGACCCGGCACCGCGATCCTCCCCGTGCTCAACGGCATGCGCCACCTCGACGCGTTGGACTTGGTATACGGCGCCGACCGCGTGCTCGGCGGTTCCTGCGCGATCGTGGCGACGCTCGGGCCATCCGGCGAGATCCGCCAGATGAATCCGCTGCATACGTTGACCTATGGCGAGCGTTCCGGCGGCCGATCCGCTCGCGTCGATGCCATCGAGATCCTGATGCAGGGCGTCACGTTCCAGCCCCGGCTCAGCGAGTGTATGGTATTGGAAATGTGGGAGAAATGGAGCTTCCTGGCCACGCTCGCCGGGTCCACATGCCTGATGCGTGCCACCATTGGCGACATCGTTGCCGCCCCGGGCGGCCTCCCGTTCATCGAAGCGCTGATGGAGGAGTGCCGCGCCATCGCCGAGAGTGCGGGCTATGCGCCGCGCCGGAGTGCACTCGACAACACCCGCAAGACACTGACCGCTGCGGGATCCGCCTTCACAGCCTCAATGCTGCGCGACATCGAGGGCGGAGCCCGCATCGAGGCGGATCACATCATCGGCGATCTGATCACGCGCGCGTCCGGCGCGGTCGCGCATCCGATGCTCGACCGCGTCTATACGCATCTCAAGGCTTACGAGAACCGGCGCGCCCGCGAAACCGCGGCACGATCCTAGTAGCGATGCCCTGGCGGCGGAGGCGGCGGCGCGCCGTACTCGAGCTGGGTCTTGGCATCCAGCCGGCGCGGCGGGGGCGGTGACAGATCGGGGGCGGCTGGGGCCGTGGAACAGGCGGCCACGGCAATCGCGAGAAGGCTGGCAAGGCCGAGATGGATGACGGGGGACATGCAGTTCTCTAAAGCTCCGAGTGCGTTCGACGCGGCACCGTCGCTCAAGCTGAGCCGTGAACCCGCCGGAAGCTCGACCGCACTGTGACCGACCGCCGTCCGAAGCGTGGCCATATCGCGGCGCTATTTCAATATCGAGGACCCTGCTTGACCCCGCCCGCCCGCCTCTCCGCTGCGATCGAAGTCCTGACCGATCTGTCTTCGCGCCGTCGCCCTGCCGCCGATGCCCTGAAGGATTGGGGACTGGCCCACCGTTTTGCCGGATCGGGCGATCGCGCCGCCATCGCCAGTCTGGTCTACGATACCTTGCGCCGCCGCGCCTCCGCCGCCTGGATCATGGGCGACGAGAGCCCGCGCAGTCTGGTCATCGGCATGCTGCGCCTCCAGCACGGGCTCGCTGCGCCCACAATCGCCACGATGTTCTCCGGTGATCGCTTTGCCCCGGAGCTATTGACGGTTGCTGAGCGAGCCTGCTTGACCGACGGGACGCTCGCGGACGCTCCGGCGCACGTCGCCGGCGATGTCCCCGAATGGGTTCTGCCCTCCCTGGCGGTGACATTCGGAGAGGCGACCCATGAGGAACTACGAGCCCTCGGTCGCCGAGCCCCCCTTGATATCCGGATCAACACGCTGAAGCGCAGTCGCGATGATGCCATGACCGGCTTGGCTCATCTCGCGCCGATGCCGACACCGCACTCCCCGAACGGCCTGCGCATCCCCATCGGCGAAGATGGACGCGGCCCCGCTCTTCACGTCGAACGGGAGTTCATCGACGGGTGGTACGAAATTCAGGATGAGGGCTCGCAACTCGCGAGTATCCTAAGCGGAGCGCGACCGGGCGAGACGGTGATCGACCTCTGCGCAGGCGGCGGCGGGAAGACGTTGAGTTTGGCGGCCATGATGCAGAAGACCGGCCGTCTCGTGGCAAGCGATGACGATCCGCGTCGCCTCGCACCGATCCACGAGCGTCTGCGCCGCGCCGGCGCAGACGCAGAAATCCGCACGCCCCGCTCCGGTAGGGCTCGCGCCGACGTCCTTGGCGACCTCGACGAGATGGCAGACCGGGTGCTGGTCGATGCGCCCTGTACAGGCTCGGGCACGTGGCGGCGCAACCCTGACGCCAAGTGGCGGTTGCGCCCCAATGCGCTGACATCGCGGGTCGCGGATCAGGCCACTGTCCTCGACCGAGCGAGTCGGCTGGTCCGCCTTGGCGGCCGCATCACCTACATCACCTGTTCGATGCTCCCCGAGGAAAACGATACGGCTATCGCCAGCTTCATCAGCCGACGACCGGACGACTTCGCTGTAGTTCCTGCAAAGGAGGTCCTGGCGGAGCGGGCCCCCCGTTTGGCTGAAGCCGTTCGCTTGACCAACCACGGTCTCCAGATGAGTCCGGCCCTCACAGGCACCGACGGTTTCTACGTCGCGACCCTGGAACGCCTCCGCTGAAGTAAGAAATGGCCCCATGGGGGGCCATTCCGAAGCGTTTGATGAGTGGGTGATCAGAAGCAGCGACGCTTGCGCACCACTACGACGCGACCGAATGGGCCACGACGCTTGGTGACTACCGTCTTGCAACGTGGCCCGCGGACAATCGTCCGTTCAACGACACGCGCCTGCTCGACGTTGGAGCCAGGCGAAAGGCCGGCGGCGAAAGGCAATGCTGAAGCCGACGTCGCTCCGAACCCGGTCAGGGCGAAGGCGGCAATCCCGAAGATGGTGGCTCTCACAGCGGAGGCTCCTGTTCGTTTCTGGGGAGCAGGGTTTCGACCGCTGACGGTGAACAGCCGCTTAACGCGGCGGCACGCGCATCCCCAGTCCGATACCGGTCGCGGGGCCGCTCTGCAGGTTCGTCCGTTGCACGGGATCGAGGCCTCGTCTAACTCCGGTTCCATGACGACAGAACACGACAAAATCCTCATCGTGGATTTCGGTAGCCAAGTGACGCAGCTCATCGCGCGCCGCGTGCGCGAAGAGGGCGTCTACTGCGAGATCGTGCCGTTCACCAAGGCTGCGGAGGCGTTTGCGGAGACTAAGCCAAAGGGTGTGATCCTGTCCGGCGGCCCCGAATCGGTGACCACCGAGGCATCGCCCCGCACGCCTCAGGTGGTGTTCGAATCCGGTGTTCCCGTCTTCGGCATCTGCTACGGGCAGCAGACGATGGCGGCGCAACTCGGCGGTGAGGTCGAAGGCGGTCACCATGCGGAATTTGGCAGGGCAGAGATCGAGATCCTGTCGGACTGCGCTCTCTTCAAGGGCGTTTGGCATGTCGGTGAGCATTATCCCGTCTGGATGAGCCACGGCGACCGCGTAACCAAGCTCCCGGACGGTTTCACCACCGTCGCCATGTCAAAGAATGCCCCCTTCGCGGCGGTGGCCGATGAAGCGCGGAACTACTACGCCGTCCAGTTCCATCCGGAGGTGGCCCACACCCCGCATGGCGCACTGCTGATCCGCAATTTCGTGCGCGATATTGCGGGCTGCTCCGGCGACTGGACCATGGGCGCGTACCGCGAAGAGGCAATCGAGAAAATTCGCGCCCAGGTCGGAAATGAGCGGGTCATCTGTGGCCTGTCTGGTGGCGTCGATTCCGCAGTGGCAGCAGTCCTGATCCACGAGGCGATCGGCGAACAACTTACCTGCGTTTTCGTGGACCACGGCCTTTTGCGCATGGGTGAAGCTGAAGAGGTCGTCCGCCTGTTCCGCGACCACTACAATATTCCCCTGGTCCACGTAGAGGCACAGGCGCTCTTCCTTGGTGAACTCGACGGAGTCAGCGATCCCGAGCAGAAGCGCAAAACCATCGGCCGCTTGTTCATCGACGTGTTCGAAGCCGAGTCGAAAAAGATTGGCGGCGCAGCCTTCCTCGCTCAAGGTACGCTCTATCCGGACGTCATTGAGAGCGTTTCGTTCACGGGTGGACCCTCGGTCACCATCAAGTCCCACCACAACGTCGGCGGACTGCCTGAGCGCATGAATATGCAGCTCGTTGAGCCCCTGCGCGAGTTGTTCAAGGACGAGGTCCGCGTCCTCGGCAAGGAACTTGGTCTGCCCGATGCCTTCGTGGGGCGACACCCCTTCCCGGGCCCGGGTCTTGCCATCCGCTGTCCGGGAACGATTACGCCGGAGAAGCTCGAAGCCCTCCGGAAAGCAGACGCAATCTACCTTAACGAAATTCGGAAGGCCGGCCTCTACGACACGATCTGGCAAGCCTTCGCTGTGATCCTGCCGGTGAAGACGGTTGGTGTGATGGGCGATGGCCGGACCTACGACCATGTCTGCGCCCTGCGCGCAGTAACCTCCGTCGACGGGATGACAGCGGATTTCTATCCTTTCGACATGGCTTTCCTCGGACGCGTTGCGACTCGGATCATCAACGAGGTCAAGGGGATCAACCGGGTGACCTATGACATCACCTCGAAGCCACCCGGTACGATCGAGTGGGAATGACGATCCTGAGCTTCCACAAGGTTGCAAAATTTATCAGGAATTCCCGCTTTTCATAGGCAGAATAGCTCTGGAGCCTCAGCATTGGTCTTGTCGTTTGCGACATGGCATGTAGTATACCAGCTGTCCCTCCCAGGGACCCATGTGACGCAACTTCACCCCGCAGCCCCTCGGTATGCGGGGTTTTGTTGTCAAAGGCTACTGGCGCGCGATGACGGGCGCTACGGAACGGAATGGATAACGCGGCGCAGGCCGAGGAGCCAAGGAGCCGAGGAACAGTCCGCTCATTTCCAGAGCTGACGCGAAGACCACACCTGCGAAGCAAAAGGCGATCTCTAGCCAAAGTGATCCGGACTCGCTTGTGCCCCGGGAAGCCGACCTCTAGAGACCGATCCGCGATCCAATATGGCTTTGGATACGTGCGCGAACGCGAAGTTGCCCGAGATCGAAATGATGAGCGAACCACAGGGCTCCTTCGCTCCACTTTCCGGATTGCAGCGCCGTACTCAAATCCTGCTTTTGTTCGTTGTTGCTGTGATTTGTATCGGACCCCTTTTGTGGTTCTCCGGGACATTCGCTGGGGCTGCGATAGCACCGGCGCCGTCAGCTGTACCCTCTCCATCTATTGGAAATAAGAGTTTCGTCCTCTCTGCTGATCAACTCGCCGCCATTGAGGTTGAGACGGTGGAACAGCGTCTCTTCTACGAAGAGATCACCACTGAGGGTAAGATTGGTGTCGATGAGTATCAGGCGACACCGGTTTTCTCACCTTATCCGGGCCGAGTCATTGCCATCTTCGCTCGGACCGGAGAGCAGGTGCAAAAGGGTGAGCGCCTTTTTTCAATTCAAGCCAACGAAATGGTCCAGGCACAGAACGATTATCTGGCCGCTTTGAATGTATTGGCAAAGACACGATCGCAACTAGGCTACGCGCAGGCTGCCGAGAAGCGGCTCCATGACCTCTACGACTCCCGCGTCACAACGTTGCGCGAACTGCAATCTGCACAGAACGATCTGAACACTGCGACCAACGACGCGCGGACCGCAGAAGTAGGTCTTGAGGCTGTACGAAATCGCCTCCGCATCCTCGGCCTGCGCGATGACGATGTCGCCAATCTTCAAAAGGGATCGATCAATCCCGAGACAGCGATCAACGCGCCCTTGAAGGGTACCATTATCCAGCGAAAGATCGGACCGGGACAGTATATCGGTACCGCGGGTGGCGACCCGTCCTACATTATTGGCGACCTTTCCAAGGTCTGGCTCATCGCACAATTGCGGGAGCCCGATGCAGCCAAGGTCGACCTTGGGGAGCGCCTCAAATTCCGCGTGCTGGCTTATCCAGAGAAGATTTTCGAAGGCCGAATCAACTTCATCGGGGCTTCGGTTGATCCGGCTACAAGACGCATCACTGTTCGAGCCGACATCGAAAACATACATAATCTTCTCAAACCTGAGATGTACGCTACGGTTCGGATTATCAATGAACGCGAGAGCCTTTCGCAGTCCGTTCCGCGTGCGGCGGTGGTGCTTGAAGGCAGCAAGGCAAGCGTTTGGGTGCTGAAGCCGGATAACTCGGTCGAGAGCCGAATCGTCAAACCTGGAATCATCGACGGTAGCAACATCGAGATTCTGGAAGGTCTGGTATCCGGCGAGCGCGTCATCTCACGCGGCTCCTTGTTCATCGATCGGATGCTGACCCGAGGCTGATTCGTCAGCGCTCGCCCGCAGGAACCACCGCAAATGACTGGACTCGTCCAACTCGCGCTTCGTCAGCGTGCCCTGGTGGTGCTGGCGTTTGTCCTGCTGCTGGCGTGCGGGCTCGTAGCCTTTCGGACTCTTAACATCGAGGCTTACCCCGATCCGACTCCGCCCATGATCGATGTGATCACGCAGGCATCAGGTCTGTCGGGCGAGGAAATCGAGCGATACGTGACCGTTCCGATCGAGGTGATCACCTCCGGATTGCCAAACCTGAAGCAGGTTCGTTCGGTTTCACTCTACGGCCTCTCGGACGTCAAGCTACAGTTCGGATTTGAATTCACGTATCGTGAGGCCGAGCAGCAGGTTCTCAATCGACTGGCCCAACTCGACGCGCTGCCCAACGGTGCCAAGCCAACCATCTCACCGGTGAGCCCCATCGGCGAAATTTTTCGCTATAAGCTGACTGCTCCGGCCGGTTACAGCGTCCTTGATCTGAAATCTCTGCAAGATTGGGTTTTGCGCCGTCGTTTCCGTGCCGTGCCCGGCGTTATCGACGTCATCGGCTGGGGTGGTAAGACGAAGACCTTCGACATCGCCATCGATCTCGACAGACTCACCGCCTACGGACTGACCCTGTCGGGCGTCGTCAAGACGCTCAACGATAGCAACCTCAATGTCGGTGGGAACCGGATCAACCTTGGGACGCAATCCGCGGTGGTGCGCGGCGTCGGTTTGATCCGTTCGACCGACGACATCGCCGACACCGTCCTGACCCAATCCGGTGGCGCACCGGTCCTCGTTCGCGATGTCGCCACGGTGACGATCGGACATCAACCACGCCTCGGCATCGCCGGCATGAACGATGACGACGACATCGTCCAGGGCATCATCCTGATGCGCCGCGGAGAGGAGAGCACGCCGACGATCCAGGCTGTACAGGCGGAAGTCTCGCGCATCGCGGCGATGGAACTGCTGCCACCGGGCGTGAAGATCGAGCGGATCTACGATCGAGCCGATCTAATCGCCGTCACGACGCACACCGTCCTGCACAACATGCTCGTTGGCATCGTGCTCATCCTGATCGTCCAGTGGCTATTCCTCGGCAATTTGCGCAGTGCGCTCATCGTGGTTGCAACGATCCCGTTCGCGCTGTTCTTCGCCGTGATCATCCTTGTGCTGCGTGGCGAATCGGCGAACCTGTTATCCGTCGGCGCCCTGGACTTCGGCCTGATCGTCGACGGAACCGTGATTATGGTTGAGGCCATCTTCCGGCGGCTATCGGGTCACGGTGACCCGACAGGAACCATCATCCAGTCTGGCCTAGCCGGCAAGCTTGGGCGCATTCGTCAGGCCTCCGCCGACGTGAGCCGCTCGATTGTCTTCGCCGCCATCATCATCGTGACCGGTTTTCTTCCGCTTTTTACCCTCACGGGTGTCGAGGGCCATATCTTCGGACCAATGGCGCAGACCTATGCGTACGCGCTCCTGGGGGGGCTCATCGCCACCTTCACGGTCACACCCGTCCTCTCCGCCTACCTGCTCCCAAACCACGTGGAAGAGGTTGAGACGCTCCTGGTCCGCAGCCTTGATCGACTCTACCGGCCAGCAATCCACGCCGCGTTGAGCAACCGCATCCTGACTCTCGGCCTAGCGGTTTTGCTCTTGGCGGGAGTCGGCGTGGCAGGACGTCAACTCGGTCTGGAATTCCTGCCGAAACTCGAGGAGGGCAACCTCTGGCTACGCGCCACCATGCCGGCGACGATCTCGCTCGAAGAGGGCAATCTCTACGTCAATCGGATTCGCCGCATCATCGCGGCCGTACCGGAGGTAGAAAGCGTCGTCTCACAACACGGCCGACCAGATGACGGAACGGACGCAGCAGGATTTTTCAATGGCGAATTCTTCGCGCCGCTGAAGTCCGCAGAGGCTTGGCGTCCGGGGGTGACAAAGGACAGGATGGTCAGCGACCTCCTCGAAAAATTGCGCGTTGAGTTCCCCGGTATCGAGTTCAATGTCTCGCAATACCTGCAGGACAACGTCGCGGAAGCTGTGTCCGGCATCAAGGGAGAGAACTCTTTCAAGGTCTTCGGCCCAGATCTGGAGACCCTTACGAAGGTCGCCAATCGCGTCGAAGCAGTTCTTCATCAAGTGCCAGGCGTAACCGATCTCGGTGTCTTCACATCCCTGGGCCAACCAACGGTACAGATCGACGTCGATCGCGTCCGGGCGGCCCGCTATGGGCTGACGCCTGGCGACATCAACGCAACCGTCCGCACAGCCATCGGCGGTGACAGCGCTGGAGATCTCTACGACAGCGGTTCAGATCGCCACTATCCAATCGTGATCCGCCTTGCCGAGCAATTCAGGCAGAGTGTGGCTTCGATCCGTGCCCTTCGCATTTCGGGACAGGGCCCAAATGGCACATTGATGCAGGTGCCCCTTAGCGAGGTTGCTCAGGTCGCTCTCGTTTCAGGACCGGCCTATATCTACCGTGAGGGTCAGGAACGATACCTGCCGGTGAAGTTCAGTGTCCGCGACCGCGATCTCGGTAGCGCAATCCTGGAAGCACGCGAGCGTGTGAACACCGAGGTCTCTCTGCCGCGCGGCTATCGTCTTGAGCTGGTCGGCGAATTCAACAACATGCAAGGCGCCCTCGCGCGCCTTTCCATCACAGTTCCGATTGCCATTGGCCTGATTGCGATCCTGCTGTTCATGAACTTCGGATCCGCCATCGACATGCTGCTGGCGCTCAGTGTCATCCCAATGGCTGCGGCCGGAGGAGTCCTGGCGCTTGTCATCACGGAGACACCGTTCAGTGTATCCGCCGCAATCGGCTTCATCGCACTCCTCGGCATTGCCGTCATGGACGGCATCATCGTGCTTTCACACTACAATGCACTGATCGCGGAGGGCGAAGAGCGTGTAAGGGCCATGTTGCGCACTTGCCGAACGCAACTCCGGCCGGTGGTCATGACCTGCGTCGTGGCTGGCGTCGGCCTCCTGCCGGCTGCCTTCTCCAACGGAGTCGGCTCCCAGGTTCAGAAACCTCTGGCGCTGGTAGTCGTCGGCGGCATGAGTCTGGCGCCGCTCCTCATCCTGTTGATCCTGCCAGCGCTCATTCTCGCGCTCTCGCGGCGAAACCCTGAACAAACCGAAAGCGAGGAAATAGAGATAAGCGCCGCGAAGCCAGCATCCGGTTTGACCTAGGGTCTGGACTCGATCAGCACCAGAAGGCGATGACGGCAGCGAGTGCGACGGCCGAGGCGTAGTTTCGGGCCAGCTTGTCGTAGCGGGTGGCGATGCGACGGA
>NZ_LMNJ01000050.1:0-1085 GCF_001423325.1 Methylobacterium sp. Leaf113 | reverse complement strand
CGACACCACCCCGACCATCACGGGTACGGCCGAGGCCGGCACCACCGTCACCATCTCCGACAACGGCACCGTGCTCGGCACGGCGCTCGCCGGGACCGACGGACGCTTCACCTTCACGCCCACCACCCCGCTGGCGGACGGCAACAACGTCCTGACGGGTACCGCCGCCGATGCGGCCGGCAATGTGGGGGCGGGCTCCACCCCGGTCACCCTCGTGGTCACCGCCACGCCGGGCAACGAGGACACCACGCCTCCCGCGGCCCCGGTGCTGGATGCCCTGGCGCCCACCAACGACACCACCCCGACCATCACCGGCACGGCCGAGCCGGGTTCGACCGTCATCGTCTCGAACGGCACGACCCAGATCGGCTCGACCGTGGCCGCTGCCGATGGCAGCTTCAGCCTGACGCCGGCCGCTCTGCCCGAGGGCACGGCCAGCCTCACGGCGATCGCCGTGGATGCGGCGGGCAACGCCTCGCCCGCCTCCACAGCGACGCCCCTGGTCATCGACCTCACGCCGCCGGGCGCACCGGTGTTCGACGCCCTGGTCGACCGTGGCCGCTGCCGATGGCAGCTTCAGCCTGACGCCGGCCGCTCTGCCCGAGGGCACGGCCAGCCTCACGGCGGTCGCCGTGGATGCGGCGGGCAACGCCTCGCCCGCCTCCRCAGCGACSCCCCTGGTYATCGACCTCACGCCGCCGGGCGCACCGGTGTTCGACGCCCTGRCGCCSACCAMCGACACCACCCCGACCATCACGGGTACGGCCGAGGCCGGCACCACCGTCACCATCTCCGACAACGGCACCGTGCTCGGCACGGCGCTCGCCGGGACCGACGGACGCTTCACCTTCACGCCGACCATCCCGCTGGCGGACGGCAACAACGTCCTGACGGGTACCGCCGCCGATGCGGCCGGCAACGTGGGGGCGGGCTCCACCCCGGTCACCCTCGTGGTCACCGCCACGCCGGGCAACGGGGACACCACGCCTCCCACGGCCCCGGTGCTGGATGCACTGGCACCGACCAACGACACCACCCCGACCATCACCGGCACGGCCGAGCCGGGTTCGACCGTCATCGTCTCG
>NZ_LMNJ01000049.1:0-1364 GCF_001423325.1 Methylobacterium sp. Leaf113 | reverse complement strand
CATCCAGCTCTCCTCCTTGGAAAGCCGCGCATCGAATCACATCTGCGCCGCCCTCGAAACCCCAGCCGACTCAAGCCGATCGGACACCGCTCTAGTGCAATGACGCATTCAGATGGTTCATGGGAGTCTGGCGACAGCGCTGACGATCTGTGCGGCTGGTTTGGTCCAGGTGAAAGGCCGAGCGCGGCTGTTGTGCTCGGCAATGTAGCGCTTGATGGCGGCTTGGAGATCGACCACGCCCGTGAAGGTGCCGCGTCGTAGGCGGCGACGGGTCAGGGCGGAGAAGAAGCCCTCGACGGCGTTGAGCCAGGATGCCGAGGTCGGCGTGAAGTGGAAGGTCCAGCGCGGATGGCGTGCAAGCCAAGCGCGCACCTTCGGGTGCTTGTGTGTGGCGTAGTTGTCGAGGATCGCATGGATGACCTTGCCAGTCGGCACGGCGGCTTCGACGGAGTTGAGGAAGCGGATGAACTCGCCGTGGCGGTGGCGCTGCATGCAGCGGCCGATCACGGTGCCATGGAGGACGTCGAGGGCGGCAAACAGCGTCGTGGTGCCGTGCCGAGTGTAGTCGTGGGTCTGGGCGGCCGGGTGCCCGGGGGCGACCGGCAGATCGGGACGCGTGCGCTCCAAAGCCTGGATCTGGCTTTTCTCATCGAGCGAGAGCACCACGGCATGGGCCGGCGGGTCTTGTGTTGTGCCCCACCACGTCCTCCACCTTCTCGGCAAAGGCAGGGTCGCTCGAACGCTTGAAGGTACGGATCCGGTGCGGCTGAAGCCGGTTGGCCTGCCAGATCCGCTGCACGGACCGCAGCGAGATACCGGTCGCTTCGGCTACGGCACGGCCGGTCCAGTGAGTGACCTCGCCGGGCGGCTCTGAGCAGGTCAGGGCCAGCACATGCGCGACCGTGCCGGCGGGCAGCGGCTCCTTGCCGGGCGGGCGGGTCTTGTCGCCCAAGAGGCCCTCGACGCCCTCTTCGGCGTAACGCTGCTGCCAGCGCCAGACGGCCGGTCGGGTCACGCCGGTCTGCCGCGCGATCTCCTGCACCGTCAGGCGTTCGCCCGACTTCAGCACGATCTGGGCGCGCAGAATGTGCTTGAGTGGACAAGAGCGGTCGGTGGCGAGGGCCGTCAGCCGCGCCGTGGCGGCCTCAGCGAGGAGTACGCAGACAGTCTGAGCCATCCGCCCAGACTCGCACATCGCCGCCCATCCGTGAATCCTCTGAATGCGTCATTGCACTAGAGCGGTGTCCGATCGGCTTGAGTCGACTTGGGTTTCGAGGGCGGCGCAGATGTGATTCGATGCGCGGCTTTCCAAGGAGGAGAGCTGGATGCCCTCAGCCCTGTCAGCCGATCTGCGTGAACGCGTC
>NZ_LMNJ01000048.1:0-1979 GCF_001423325.1 Methylobacterium sp. Leaf113 | reverse complement strand
CTGTCGTCGGCAATCTGCTCGACGCCTTCACCCCAACCGAGTGCGCAAACTACTTCGCTGCCGCCGGTTACGATCCGGAGTAGGTGGAAACCGCTCTAGAACTGGAAGGTCGCCTACATCATAGGCCTTTGCGCTAGTTCCATACTGGGTGTCTTCGACCAGATCACCGACGATACCTTCCTGAAGATTACGAAAGTTGTTGGCTGGATCGCCAAATATCTCAGAAAATATACATTGTGTAAGGCCCGCGAGCAGGTCAATAGCATGTCGTCTTTGCTTGTATATTTGGTCGGCGCGATCGAGAATTGCAGCTATCTGTTGCTGCTCACGGAGTGGCGGGAGCAGTATGGAAGTGCTTCCTATTTCGCCCGAGCGTATTCGGGGAAGTTGTCCAGGAGCACTGTTGATCGGCGCGGTGTTAAGAAATTTTCTGCTTCGAAGATAGTGTGCAATATATCTTCGGTTGTTTCCAGGTTTAACTTTCAGAACATATTGGTCTACAGAGCAAATTCCATCGAACTCTGCTATCCAAACCTTGTTCAAATAGGGTCTTAATTATCCATAAACAATATCTCCCGCTTTGAATCGGGCGCGTCTTCCGGTCATAGCGCTTAGCTCAATTTCTTCCGAGCTTGTCCTGACACCCGTGTCGCGCTCGATGTGCTCGAGGCCGACGAACCTTTCTATGCCAGTAGGTTTATTCTTTGGATGGACAACCTCATTCCGAAATTCAAGGAGCTCACCGAGGCGTCGAGGTTCGCTGAAGGCTGTAAGTCTTTCCAAACGCGCGTTCACGATAGCATCGCCTCCAACTCGTCGAGCCCTTCTGCAATCTCCCGCTCCAGCAACTTTAACGTTGCTATAATCTCCTTCGGCGCTCGGTGCTCCGCCGCTTCGTGCACTACCTCCTTGTAGCGGTTGAGCGAGAGGTCATAGTCGGCCGCCGCGATCTCCGCTTTAGGGACGCAAAAACTTTTCTCGGTGCGCGCTCGGGCGCGCTCCGTCCCTGCCCGTTTCGCCCAGCGCGCGGCTGCATCCGGCAGGTCGTTCTTCACCGCCTCCTCATCTGTTAGCGTGAAGGCGGCGACGCTCTTCGCGTCCTTACCGGGGACAACTCCAAGCCTGTCCATTGGCAGCAGCGGAGTGCGCTTGTCGTCGAGCGAGTAGCCGTCAGCCTTGAGGTCGTAGAACCACACGAAGTCCGTGCCGCCCGAATTAGTCTTTGTGAAGAGGAGAATCGCGGTCGAGACGCCGGCATAGGGCCGGAACACGCCCGACGGCAGCTTTACGATGCCGTCGAGCCGGTGGTCTTCTACCAACATCCTACGGATCGCCTTGTGAGCCGTGGATGAGCCAAACAACACGCCGTCCGGCACGATGACGGCTGCGCGGCCGCCGGGCTTCAGGAGCTTGATGAACAAAGCGAGGAAGAGCAGCTCGGTCTTCTTCGTCTTGACAACTTTTTGGAGGTCCTTGGCTGTCGTTTCATAATCAAGCGAACCTGCAAAGGGTGGATTGGCAAGCACGAGAGAGTAGCGGTCGGCATCGCCGCCTTGCTCTTCAGCCAGAGAGTCTTTGTAGCGGATGTCCGGCCGCTCGACGCCGTGCAGCAGCATGTTCATCGACCCAATGCGCAGCATTGTGCCGTCGAAGTCGAAGCCGTGGAACATGCTTTCGTGGAAGTGGCGCCGCAGCTTCTCGTCGCGAAAAAATCTCTGGATGATTGTCGCGCAAATATTCGCCTGCGCCGACGAGGAAGCCACAGGTGCCGGAGGCCGGATCGCAGATCACATCCTTTGGGCCTGGCGCCGACATTGCGACCATCAGCTCGATAATGTGCCGCGGCGTGCGGAACTGGCCGTTCTGGCCTGCGCTAGGGTCTGGACTCGATCAGCACCAGAAGGCGATGACGGCAGCGAGTGCGACGGCCGAGGCGTAGTTTCGGGCCAGCTTGTCGTAGCGGGTGGCGATGCGACGGA
>NZ_LMNJ01000047.1:0-2749 GCF_001423325.1 Methylobacterium sp. Leaf113 | reverse complement strand
TCCGTCGCATCGCCACCCGCTACGACAAGCTGGCCCGAAACTACGCCTCGGCCGTCGCACTCGCTGCCGTCATCGCCTTCTGGTGCTGATCGAGTCCAGACCCTAACACGTTACCGTCCTTCGACGGCACGACGCGATGTGGCACGTCTTGACGATCCGCCCCGGGAGGGACCATGCAAAAGAGCTTACGCGCCCCGTCGGCCCCACCGCCGCGAATGCAGACGGCCCGCCCGACGGAAGCGCCGGTCGAACTCACCCGGAGCCTTTCACCTCGGGCAACGTTTGACCGGAGTCGCGACCGGAACGCAGAGCCGACCGACGCGAGAGCGGACGCAGACACGGCCTGCCGAAGCGTCGATGGACAGGACTGCTGGAATTCTCAGGCGTTATCGGTGCCGGACAGGAAACTCTCTCCCACGAATGAGCTGATGGTTCGCGTCCGAGAGGCGTTCCATCAGCGGGGATATGACGCCCTGACGATGGTCGATCTGGCCAAGCACTGCGAATTTACGCGCCGGGCGCTGTACTTCTACTTCAGCAGCAAGGAAGAGGCTCTCCGTGCTATCGTGGGGTACTTCAACGAGCAGGCGATCCGACAGGGCCTGCACGCTGGTTCTGCCGTCCGGCGGGACGGCGGCTCTGCACTCGCCATCCTGGCCGAGACCCTGAACATCCGCTACGGTGAGACCCGCCGCCGCGTCAGCCGATCTCCCCATCTCGCGGAACTGAATGGCGAGATCTTCCGCCGCTGCCACGACCTGATGGTCGAATCGGCGCTGGTATTCCACCGCGAATTGGAAGGCTTCATCCGAATACTCGAGGCGGACGGCCTCCTTACGCTCAGGTCCGACGTGGCGCCGGGCGATCTCGCTCGGCTGCTGGCGGACGGCGCGCGCGGAGTCAACCAGACCCTTCCGCCCCTTGCTGCCGACGAGTTCGCTCCGCGCTATCGCGCCATCACCCAGGCGATCCTATTCGGATCCCTGACGGCTGACGGTCCGCGCACCGGGCCTCCGCAGGCCGGGACTTCGACATCACCAGCCCGCCGACCGGCCCGTCGGGCGAAGCCCCTGCCGGGTTCTGACGCGCGCTGAGATCGGCACATGCCGTCTTCTTTTCCTGAGAGCCGCCTCGGCGGCGTCTCATTCCCGCGAGCGCCGGGTCACCGCCTGCCTCGCAGAATGTCTTCCCCATGGCAGATGAGCGCCTCGCCGTGCCGACCCCCAGCCCGCAAGGGCCTATCGGACACGGCTCCGGTCTGACGATCGCGCAGCGGCTCGACCGGATCCCGGTGACCGCGCTTCATGCCGTGATCGTGGCTGTCTGCACGCTCGGTCTCTTTGCCGATATTGCCGAGGTCGCACTCGGCAATTCGCTCGCCGCCATGTTCCTGGCTCCTCCTCACAACCTGCCGCGCGGGGATCTCGCCCTGCTTCTCGCCGCCGTTTTCGCGGGAGGCGCGATCGGGGCACCGGTCTTCGGCGCGATCGGTGACCGATTCGGACGCCGATGCGCCCTGCAGGGCTCCCTTGCCCTGATGGCAGCCGGCTCCCTTGCCGCTGCTGCCAGCCCGGACCTGACCAGCCTGACGATCGCCCGCTGCGTCTCGGGCTTCGCGATCGGCGGATATTCGCCGCTCGTCGCCACCTACCTGGCGGACCTGATGCCGCCGCGCCGCCGGGGCTTGCTGATGCTGGTCTGCACAGGCCTCGGCTTTCTCGGCGCGCCAGCCATCCTCCTGCTGATCCGCGCATGGACGTCGGTGCCGCCCCTTTTTATCGAGGGTTGGCGTTGGGCGCTCGGCCTCGGCGGCATCGTGGCGGGCCTCAGCGCCATCCTGTTCGCCTGCGTGCCGGAATCGCCGCGCTGGCTCGCGGCGGTCGGTCACGACGTTGCGGCGGAAGCGGCCTGCCGCCGGCTGGAGGCCTCGGCCGGGATCGCGACGCCGGAATTGATGCGGACGGAACCGGCCAGTGACGACACCGCGCGGGCGGGCTTCCGAGCCCTGATGGCCGACCCGCTTCAGATCCGCAGGACCGCCCGCTTTCTCGGCCTCTACTCCCTTGCGCCCTGGGCGACGATCGGCTTCCCGCTGCTCAGCGCCGCCGTTCTGATCCGGGAGGGCTTCGGGGTCGACCAATCGCTGGTCTTCGCCGCACTGACCATGCTCGGCCCGACGCTCGGAGCCCTTGCCAGCGCTTTGATCATCGACCGTCTCGAACGCCGCTTCTGTCTGGCAGCCTGCGTCGGCACGATGGCGGGGATGGGCATCGTTTTCGCCAATAGCGCGAATCTCACACTGCTGACGCTGTCGGGCGTCCTCTTCAACATGGCGGCTGCCATTTATGCGGGAGTCCTCGGGATTTACGGGACCGAGATCCTGCCAACGCATCTGCGCGCCTCCGCCCTCACCTCTGCCTGGGCTGCGGGCCGGATGGCGGTCGCCTGCGTGCCGGTTCTGCTGCTGCCGCTTCTCACGGATTACGGCGCATCCGCGATGTTCGCCGTGGTCACCCTCGGTCTTGGGGGCAGCCTCCTTCTCGTGGTCACGGGCCCGCCGGGCCGACCCAGACAGCCGGTTATATAGAGCGAGTGTATCTGTGCGCTACACCACGCGATGGGCCGGGTTGCTGCGGTCCTGAGCTCGACTTTGGCAGAGGGCGTAGGCCCAGGGTGGCGGCAGACGGAACCGAGTTTTCCTGCGGTCGCGTTTGCGACGTGACGTCGATAAACCCTCTTCTCGCCAGAT
>NZ_LMNJ01000046.1:0-2755 GCF_001423325.1 Methylobacterium sp. Leaf113 | reverse complement strand
GCCAGAACAGGTCCGCCATCGCCGCCTCCGTGCTGCAAACGGCGGCTCTGAATCACAAAACCAGAATTCTCGCAACGTCTTGGTTCGGTTCACACCCTAGCGATCTTACCGAGCATATATTCGTATAAGTCGCCCTTGGTGTCGCGGTCCTCCATCGGGATGTCGGCCAGAAGATCGACTACCTTCGCCAGCAGCCCTGACGTGGGTATCGTGAAGCGGGCGTCCTTCATGTGCGCAGCGTGTGCCGTGTCCGCGCCCGCCATGGTGCGAATGAAGGGGAAAACGTGGTCGGCAAGGATCTCGAACATCTGCGCCGGGGCCATATTGCGGAAGCGCGACCAGCGCATTTCCTCGTAAGCAAGGCCACCAGCTTTGCCGATGTCGTCCTTCCCCTCAGGGAAGATCCGCCGTTCCATCGGCTTGCCCAGGCGGTTCGCTTTATTCTCCTCGCGGGTATGCGCGTCGTCGAGACCGCGGATGAAGAGCAGGTATGTGATCTGCTCGATTACCTCGAGCGGGTTAGCGATGCCGCCCGACCAGAAGGCGTTCCAGATTGTGTCGATCTTGTTGCGCAGTTCGCCCGTAAGCATGCGGATCCTCCTGTTACCGCTTCTGTCATGCCCGCTCGTGAAGCAGCAACGGCGTGGCTCGCGACACGAGCGTTTTCGGCTGGGGGTTGCCCGCTGGCGACACCGAAAGCACCTCCAATCCGATACTTCGATCTCAGGTCACTGAAGCCGGGTGGGAGATCGCAATGGCTACGAGTCGCGTCACCGGGCGCCTGATCAAGCTGTTCATCACCGGCGACGATCCGCGCTCGCTGCGCACGGTTGAGCTCGACAACTGGTGGGGCATGGCGGTGATGGGCCGGCGCTCCTACTTCAAAAAAGCACTTGCACGCGAGGAGCTATCGCGCTCCTGTATCTATCTGCTGATCCGCAGCACGGGCACGGATGATCTACCAGAGGTTTACGTTGGTGAAAGCGACGACTTTTCTCAGCGTTACAAAGCTGATGATTTCCCGGTAGCATTCGACAGCTTCGTCGTCTTCACCAATAAGGACGACAACCTGACACGCGCCCATGTGAAATGGCTGGAGCGCGAGGTCTGGGAGCTGCTGGGCCGGAACGAAGGCAAGGTGCAGCTCGCCAACCGCTCGACGCCGACCGGGTCCAAGCTACCTGAAGCCGAGACCGCCAGCATGAGCACGTTCCTCGGCAACATGATCTACGTGCTGGAGGCGCTGGGCTTCGCGTTCTTTGAGGAGCCGGGCGCACCTCCAACCGAGACGCCTGCGCTACCTTCGATGCCCACGGTCACCCCAGCGGTGCAAAGCTTCTTCACGGGCGCGCAGCCACGCAGCGAGACCCATAAAGCCCACCTCGACATGGTCGGCGACGGCTATGTCCTACGCGCCGGCTCGATGATCAGCGCGAGTGCCACGGACAGTCTGCCCTCCAGTGTCGCCAAGCTGCGCGCTCAACTCCTCGCTGAGAACGCGCTCGTGCCTCAGGACGGCTGCCTTCGCCTGACCAAGGACATCGCCTTTACGAGCCCCTCGCCGGCCTCCGCGCTCGTGAAGGGACGCAGCTCCACCGGACATGGAGACTGGTTTCGGACTACGGATCGTAAGAAGCTGGGTGACGTGCTTCGTGAACGGTAAGGAAACGGTCCGGCTAACGGCAAGCGTTTGCGACAGGATCCTGGTCTTTAGAAATTGCAACACGCTAATATTGAACGAGGGTTCTGAGAATGAGTGGGACTATCAGCTTCGGGCAGTTAGAGGATGTAGCGGTGCGCGAGGCTTGGACACACGAAGCGCTGGGCTTCACCCCCTGGCTCGCAGCAAACCTCGATCGGCTTGGCGAAGCGCTCGGCATGAAGCTAGAGCATGTCGGATCCGAGGTGGCAGTGACGCGGTTTGCTGCCGATATTCGTGCCCGCAACGTTACTGACGGCACCACCGTCCTGATCGAGAACCAGTTAGAAGTTAGTGATCATGGACATCTCGGACAGATACTCACTTACCTCGCTGGACTCGAGGCTCACACAGTGATCTGGGTTGCGCCGCGATTCCACGAGGCGCATCTCTCGGCAATACGTTGGCTCAACCAGCACACGACGGCAGACTTTTCTTTTTTTGCCGTCAAGCTCCGTGTTGTTCGTATTGGAGAGTCTCCGTTTGCTCCGCTCTTCGATGTGCTTGAGCGTCCCAATGACTGGGAGAAACGACTGCAGGAAAGTGCTCAAGGAGCTGAGCTTGGTCCAGTGGGTGAGCGTCGGCTTGCCTTCTGGAAAGCGTTTTGCGAGCGTGCCCCGGAGGAGGCAGCTAACGGCAAGCCACAAGCGACGATACAGCGATGGGCTGCGATAACTGGCACAGACTTTGTGCTTTCACGCTTCATAGCTGATCGCTATGTCGGCCTCTGCGTCCGGGGACCTCGCGGCGCTGGGGTTGCACAAGTTGCCGAACAGCTAAGTCCCTTTGCCGACACACTTGCCGGACGGTTCGGTGTATCTTTCGACTCCGGTGCTGATTATTTGTTTATGAAGACGATAGCCGGCAGCTATTTTGATCCAGCTGAGCGCGATCGGCTGATTTCTTGGTTGTCTACAGAGACCGATCGCTATAAAAAAGCTCTTGTAGATACGTTGGCTTAGGGTGTGAACCGAACCAAGACGTTGCGAGAATTCTGGTTTTGTGATTCAGAGCCGCCGTTTGCAGCACGGAGGCGGCGATGGCGGACCTGTTCTG